>MHMH01000015.1 GCA_001819335.1 Candidatus Nealsonbacteria bacterium RIFCSPLOWO2_01_FULL_43_32
TCCAGCGCAGCTTCTCTTCTTTGGTAGATTTTGGCATAGTTTTCATATGCCCCCAGATTACCTAGAAAAGTGCAATATGTCTGTATACATTACCACACGCGCTTGACAGGTTCAATATTTAGGAGTATAATAGGGATATAATAATTTTGTTCTTTTTAACGAAAATACTTACTAAAAAAGTAGTCGTAGCCAAAAGATACTGATGTTATCGGTATTTTCTGGCTATGACTGCTTCGTTGGCAGGATTGGCCCTATAACCTCGGGAAGAGGTAAAAATTCGGCGAACAGCCGAAAGAGGAGTGGAAAAATGAAGTACGGTGAACTGAATCTAGGACAGGTGGAGGCGGTGGTCAATAAGCTTGGCGGCATGGAAGGCGTGAGAATGTTTTTGGCGGGTGAATTGGTAGTTAAGGAAGCGGAACGGAAGTTTTCCACCTGGAAAACCGTCAAACTCGGGACCGGACTCAAGTCCGCCGACGATTTCCGCCGCACCCTTAACGCTGGCGGAATCAAAATCAGCGATTGGGCCAACGATATTCTCGGGAAACCTGCTTTTTCGGTGGCTGCCGAGGCAACAGAAGTTGACCTAATTAAGGTCACGGTTGCCGAACTCGGTTTCAAGAAGGGTGCCCGGCGCGACCAGATCTACGAACGCGCCAAAGAGCTTGGACTTCAACTTTGTCCGCCAGAAGTCGGCCCGCAGTTGCGTCTGCAGTACCAGGACCAGCCGAATAACGAGTGGATTCTCGTCGGAATGGAACCGATTGCCGGTTCCGGTGGCAACCTGCGCGTGTTCTCTGTGGAGCGCGATGGCTCGGAGCTGTGGCTCAGCGGCGATTGGGGCTATCCCGACGGTGTCTGGGGTCCTGACGATCGTTTGGCCTTCGTCTTCCCCCGCAAGTAAAAAAGCCCTTGGACCCTTGGATCCCTGGCTCCCGTTTGGGAACTTGGTCCCTTGGCCCTTGGACGGTAAAGCCCTCTCTCGTTTCGTAATACGAGAGAGGGCCTTTTATTTCAACAGGGATGATTTATAATTAGAATTGGATAATAGGCGAATCTGTCCGCGGTTACGGCTTCGGGCGGCCGAATTCCGGAATTATCGCAATGCAGAATCTTGGCGGCTACGGCTTCCAAGAGCGTCATTGATAATTTCCAAAAATAAAGATACTTGGTATAAGGCGTTAGGGTATTTTAGATACCGCATAAGATGCAGCCCCGAGAGTATTCAGGGGGCAGTGGCTTAGAAGACGCTTTATACATTACCGATTCCGATGGCAACCTGAACGTGTTCTCTGTGAAGCGCGATGACTCGGAGCTGTGGCTCAACAGCAATTGGAGCAATCCCGACAATGTCTGGAATCCTGACAATCATTTGGCCTTCGTCTTCCCCCGCAACTCTCTTTATTTTTTTACCCGTCCAATTAGAGACGGGTTTATTTGAGAACCTTAATCCACCCCCCAAGCATTTTGCCGATTTCATTTAATTTTTCAGATATTAAAATATATTTTTTATTGTCCAATGATTTTATCTCCCAAGCTATTTGCAGAAAGAATTTTAACAAATCTAATTTTACGGAAGCATTCTTAAGAGAAATAAGTTTTTCTAATTTGTCTGAATAGCTCGCTTTTATTATTAGTTCAATTGTTTCCAGAAACAAAGAATCAATTTTTGTTCCGATGGTGTAGCGGGAATCTTTTTGGAAATTAGGCAAGAATTCATGCCACAATTTGTAAGCCCGAACTAGTTTTTGGATTAAGCTTAATCCAAAGGGGCTGGGGGGGGGTATTACCGGTAAAATTATTATTATGAAAATTCAATTGGCTCATAATTTCGAAGATATTGTCAGTTTGGATAATTTACTTGAGGCCTGGCCGGAATTTTTAAAGGGAAAAAGAGAGAAAAAAGACGTTCAGGAATTTTCTTTTCGCTTAATGGACAATGTCATATCTCTCCATTATGATTTAGTTTATCATATCTATAAACATGACGGCTATCAAGCGTTTAGCATTCAGGACCCAAAACCCAGGAACATTCATAAAGCGAGCGTGCGGGATAGATTGCTTCATCGCGCCATTTACCGCAGACTTTACCCGTTTTTTGACAAGACATTTATCGCCGATTCTTTTTCCTGCCGCATCGGCAGGGGCACTCACAAGGCACTGGATAGATTTCGTTTGGTTGCTTTTAGGGCTAGTGAGAATAATACCAGAACCTGCTGGATATTGAAATGCGACGTTAAAAAATTCTTTGCCAGCATTGACCATGGCATTTTAATAAGCATCCTGCAAAAATATATACCCGATAAGGATATTTTATGGCTTTTGGGAACGGTAATAAGCAGTTTTCCCGGCCTTGGCCAGAAAACAGGACTGCCGCTCGGCAATTTAACTTCGCAGCTTTTCGCGAATATCTATATGAATGAATTCGATCAGTTCGTGAAGCACAGACTGAAAGCAAAATATTACATTAGATATGCCGACGATTTTGTTTTACTCTCGGAGAGCAGGGCTTGGCTAGGGGCGCAGATCCCAGCCATTGATAATTTTTTACAAAGAGAGCTGAAGCTTACTCTGCATCCCCAAAAAATTTCCATCAAAACGCTTGCTTCCGGGGTTGATTTCCTCGGCTGGGTGCATTTCTCCGATTATAGGGTATTAAGAACCAGTACAAAGAAAAGAATGCTTAGAAGAATCCGAAGACGCTCGTCCCTGTCAACAGCTAATTCTTATTTGGGGCTTTTACGGCACGGCAGTACCTATAAATTACGGGAAGAAGTTTTAAAACAGCATTTGTCGAATTAGATAAAAGTCGGCTTGGAAAAGCCGATTTTTTATGTTAAGATGAAAAAGTCAAACTTTATTTATGAACTCTTATAATCCTCAGGAAATAGAGCGAAAATGGCGGAAGATTTGGGAGGAAAATAAAACCTTCCAGGTTGATTTAAAACATGCCAAAAATCCCTATTACAACCTGATGATGTTCCCTTATCCTTCGGCCGAAGGCCTGCACGTGGGAAATGTTTACGCCTTTACGGGTTCGGATATCTACGGCCGTTTCAGAAGAATGCAGGGGAACGATGTTTTTGAGCCGATGGGCTTTGACGCTTTCGGCATCCATTCGGAAAATTTTGCCATTAAAAAAGGCATTCATCCCAAAATTTTAATTAAAAAAAATACTGATAATTTTCGCGAACAGCTGAAAAACCTGGGTTGTCTTTTTGATTGGGAGCATGAAGTGGATACTACCCGGCCCGAATATTATAAATGGACCCAGTGGTTGTTCTTACAGCTCTATAAGGCTGGTTTGGCTTACCGGAAAAAAGCGCCGGTTGATTGGTGCCCTTCTTGTAAAACTGTTTTAGCTGATGAACAAGTTATTTCTGGTCAATGCGAAAGATGCGATTCTGAAGTTATCCAGAAAGAAACCGAGCAGTGGTTTTTTAAAATTACCGAATACGCCGAAAAATTGCTGAAAAATCTAAATACGATTGATTGGTCGGAAAGAACAAAAATTACGCAGAAAAATTGGATAGGCCGAAGCGAAGGAGTAAATTTAAAAGAAAAGGTGAAAGGTTTAAATATTGAATTTGAGGTTTTTGACACTGTTCCCCAAACTTTCCTTGCTCAGACTTTTACCGTTATTGCTCCAGAACATCCATTAGTTAAGGAGCTGGTAAAAAATACAAAATATGAAAAACCAGTGATGGAATTTATTGAAAAAATCAAGAGAAAAAGAATAGAGGCACCGAACGAAATAGAAAAAGATATTGAAGGGATTTTCATAGGCAGATATATTGATAACCCCTTTGGGACGGGCGATTTACCCATTTGGCTTGCTTCTTATGTAATTGCCGGATATGGAACAGGGATTGTCAACTGTAGCGCCCACGACGAACGCGACTTCGCTTTCGCTAAAAAATACAATATTCCTTTAAAATTGGCGATGTTACCTTCCGATAAAGAATTATCCGAAAAAGTGAAGAATTTCGAAACCTGTTATCATCATGCTCCCGAGGGAATTATTCAAGAACCAATAGAAATGAGGGGTATGACTTGGGAAAAGGCGAGAGGGCCTATTATTGAACATATTGAGAAAAAAGGTTTTGGTAAAAGAGGAGTCAATTATCACCTGCGCGATTGGCTTATTTCCAGGCAGAGATATTGGGGTCCGCCAATCCCGATTATTTATTGCGCAAAGTGTGGCGTTGTCCCCGTGCCGGAAAAAGACTTGCCGGTATTATTGCCCGACGTTGAAAATTTCAAGCCCAAAGACACGGGAGAGTCTCCTCTGGCTTTGGTCTCGAGTTTTGTCAAAACAAAATGCCCACAATGCGGAGGGCCTGCCCGGAGAGAAACGGACGTCTCTGATACTTTCTTAGATTCTTCATGGTATTTTTTCCGTTACCCTTCGTCTGATTTTAAAAATAAACCATTTGACGAAAATATTACAAAAGAATGGCTGCCCGTTGACATGTATATTGGCGGTCAAGAACATGCTGTATTGCATTTGCTTTATACCAGATTTATCACGATGGCCTTAAAAGATTCTGGTTTTATTGATTTTGAAGAGCCATTTAAGAAATTCCGAGCTCACGGTCTTTTGACTAAGGGCGGAGCCAAGATGTCCAAATCCAAAGGCAACGTGGTCAACCCGGACGATTACTTTAAAAGATTCGGGGCAGACACCTTGAGAATGTATTTAATGTTTATCGGTCCCTTTGAGGCGGGCGGGGATTGGCAGGATAGAGGAATTATTGGGATTTCGAGATTTTTAGAGAAAGTTTGGGCGCTCCAAAGAAAACCAAAAACAGAAATTGAAACCCCAAAAATAGAAAATTTATTACATAAAACAATTAAAAAAGTTGACCAAGATTTGGAGAATCTTCAATACAATACCGCCATTTCCGCTTTGATGATTTTAGTCAATGCCTTAGCAGAAATCCCGCAATTGTCAGTAAAAACCTACAAAACGCTTTTATTGCTATTGGCCCCCTTTGCGCCCCATATTGCAGAGGAGCTTTGGCGCTACTTAGAACCTGGTTCTAAACAGTCTATTCATGATCAAAAATGGCCAGAATACGACTCCGAATTGATCAAAGAAGACACGATTACCTTGATTGTGCAGGTTAACGGCAAGGTCAGGGATACTTTAGAAGTTAAAGCCGGCATTTCCGAGAGCGAGGCCAAAGAATTGACATTAAGCCAAAAAAAGGTTAAAAACTATATATTGAACAAAGAGATAAAAAAGATAATTTTCATTAGGAACAAACTTATAAATATAGTCGTATAAATTTTGAATTTTGAGATTTGAGCTTTGAATTTTTATTATGTGCGGCATTGTCGGCTATATTGCCAGAAAACAAAATCCCAATTCTCTTAAACTGGGCATTGAGGCCTTGAAAAGGCTGGAATACCGCGGATACGACTCCGCCGGTTTTGCTTTTTGGGACGAAAGCAAAAAAGATATTTTCTGCCAGAAAGCGGTGGGCCGCATTGCGGCCCTGGAGGAAAAAGCCAACGGTGCGGTTAACGCCGCAGCATTGGCGGCCAACCCCTTGATTTTACATACCAGATGGGCCACCCATGGCGGGGTGACCGAATCCAACGCCCATCCTCATTTTGATTGCCAAAACAATATTTATTTGGTTCATAACGGTATCGTTGAAAACTACAAAGAATTAAAGGAAATGCTTCAAAAGGAAGGCCATCAGCTTCATTCTGAAACCGATACCGAGGTTATTGCTCACCTGGTGGAAAAGTTTTTTCAGGGAAATCTGGAAGAAGCGGTGAGAAAAGCCCTGCCTCTTGTCAAGGGCAGTTACGGGATTGCGGTCATTGCTAAAAAAGATCCGAATAAGCTGGTGGCCGCCCGGCTTTCCAGTCCCTTGCTGCTCGGTTTGGGAGAGAACGAATATTTTATCGCCTCTGACCCGTCAGCCATTATCGCCCATACCAACAAAGTCATCTATCTTGATGACGGCGAGATTGTGACCATCACCCCGGATAATTTTTCCATTCTTAAAGAAAAAAAGCCCGAGGAAATCGAGTGGAAGCTGGAAGACGCGCAAAAAGGCGGCTATCCTCACTTTATGCTGAAAGAAATCATGGAAGAACCCGAAGCCATTGAGAATTCCATTAAGGGCAGACTATTGGTTGAAGAGGGTATGGCTAAATTGGGCGGTCTTCAGGAGGTCATGACTCGGTTAAGAAATACCAAAAGAATGCTTTTTACCGCCTGCGGCACGGCTTTTTACGCCTCCTTGGTCGGCCGATATATGCTTGAAGAGTACGCGGGGATTCCGGTGGAGGCGGATATTGCTTCAGAATTTCGCTATCGCAAACCGATTATTGACGAAAATACGGTTTTACTTTGCGTTTCGCAGTCCGGAGAAACAGCCGATACTTTAGCCGCTTTGAAAGAAATGAAAATGAAAGGCGTTTTGACCATGAGCGTGGTTAATGTGGTGGGCAGTACGATTGCCCGGGAAACCGACGCGGGAGTTTATAATCACATTGGTCCGGAAATCGGCGTGGCTTCCACTAAGGCCTTTATTTCTCAATTGACCATTATGGCCCTTTTAACGCTGTTATTGGGCCGTCAGCGGAACTTAAGTTTGATTAAGGGTCAAAGAATTGCTCAAGACATTATGGCTCTGCCTGAAAAAGCCCGGATTATTTTGGCTCAAGAAGCCCCAAAAATAAAAGCCATCGCGGAAAAATATTACAAGCATAATAACTTTATTTTTTTGGGCAGAAAGTACAATTATCCTATCGCTTTGGAAGGAGCTTTGAAATTAAAAGAAATAGCCTACATTCATGCCGAGGGCTATGCTTCCGGTGAAATGAAGCACGGCCCGATTGCTCTGGCCGACGAAAACCTTCCTTTTGTTTTTATCGTCCCGCAAGACAGCGTTTATGAAAAAGTTATTTCCAATCTTCAAGAGGTAAAAGCCAGAAAAGCTCCTGTCATAGCCATTGCCACAGAGGGAGATGAAAAGATAAAAGAATTGGTTGATGATGTTATTTATATTCCCAAAACCTCGGAAATGCTGACGCCTATTTTAGCCGCCATCCCGCTTCATCTTTTTGCTTATCATATGGGAGTTTTGCGGGGTTGCGACGTCGACAAGCCCAGGAACTTGGCAAAATCTGTAACAGTGGAGTGATATCATGCAAAAAACAATTTTAATCGGCGGGGCGGCCGGGCTGGGGTCAGCGGTCACCTCACATTTCATCGGCAAGGTCTTTTGTAGCTTGGGTTACCATGTTTTCAATTACAGGGATTACCCCTCCTTAATCAGGGGAGGGCATAATTTTAATGTGCTCAAGATTTCTGATAAGCCGGTTTATTCCCACGAACACCATTACGATTTTATTCTGGCTTTAGACCAAAAAACCATTGCTCTTCATAAAAAAGATTTAAAAAAAGGAGGCCTCATTTTGAAAGCCAAAGAAATGGAGCCGAAAATTTTAGCCAACAATGTTTTAATCGGCATATTTTTTAAACATTTTGGCATAGACCGGGAGATTGTTTTAAAAGCGGCGGAAAAACTATTCGGCCAGAACGATTCCATCAAGAAAGCCATTGAAGAAGGTTACGGCTCAACCCAAACAAAAGAAAAATTGAAAGTGGCCGGCCAAGGAAAATATTTTATTTCCGGCAACGAGGGAGTGGCTATTGGGTCAATAGCCGCCGGCATGGATTTACACTTAGCTTATCCTATGACGCCAGCCAGCCCTGTTTTGCATTTTTTAGCCAAAAGGCAACTGGAAAACAATATCTTGGTTTTTCAGCCGGAAAACGAAATTGCGGTAGCTAATATGGCCCTGGGAGCTTCATTCAGAGGCGCCAAAGTAATGGTGGGGACTTCCGGGGGCGGCTTTGCTTTGATGACAGAAGCCCTAAGTTTGGCCGGCATGGCGGAATTGCCCCTGGTAATTTATCTGGCCCAAAGAACTGCTCCTTCCACTGGCGTTCCCACCCATACCGCTCAGAGCGATTTAAAGTTTGCGCTCAACGCCGGTCATGGCGAGTTTGCCAAAATCGTCGTAGCTCCCGGCGACGCCCAAGAAGCCATCACTAGGACGGAGGAAGCTTTTTACTTGGCCTGTAAATACAGGATTCCTGCCATTGTTCTGGGAGATAAGCATTTGGGAGAGAGCGATTACGCTTTTGACCAGCTGAAAAAATTTCAATTCAGCGGTGTTTCGTATCCCGTAGATAGAGCAAATAGTTATGAGCACAATGAGTTGGGTTTTACCGTAGAAGATGCGCCGAGCGTAGCCTGGGGGCACGAAAAAAGATTAAAGAAAATATCGCTGCTGGAAAAAGCGATTTTAAAACTTAACCCCATTTCTCTTTACGGTCAAGGTAAAAATTTAATCGTCAGCCACGGTTCCACCAAAGGGGCAATCTTAGATGCTCTGCCCCAACTCCCCGGCTTTAAGTTTTTACAGGTTTCTTATTTAAAGCCGTTTCCCGCAGCATTGGTTGCCCGAGGAATTAAAAAAGCCAGCAAAGTGATTTTGGTGGAGAATTCAGCCACCGGTGCCCTGGCCGATGTGGTCGCCGAGCAAACAGGCTTGATGATAAAAAATAAAATTTTAAAATATGACGGCAGGCCTTTTGTGCCCGCAGACATAATTAAAAGAGTAAAACAGAAATAAATGAAGCCAGAAGATTTATCAACCAAAGAAATAAATACCTGGTGTCCCGGCTGTCCCAATTTCGGCATTTTGCAGGCCGTCAAAGAGGCTGTTGCCGAGCTGGCTATAGCCAGTAATACGGCCATCGTGACCGGCATCGGCTGCCATGCCAAAATTTACGATTATCTGAATTTAAAAGCTTTTTACGGAATCCACGGCCGAGTTTTACCGATAGCTTTCGGAACTAAATTGGGTGATCCCCAAATGACGGTGATTGGTTTTGGCGGAGACGGCGATACTTATGCTGAGGGCATGGAGCATTTTATCCATCACTGCAGGTACAATGCCGATTTAACAATGCTGGTCCACAACAACCAGGTTTTTTCTTTGACCACCGGCCAATTTACCCCCACCACGGAAAAAGGATTTAAAGACGGCTCCAGCCCCCTGGGCTTAGGAGAAAAACCGTTCAATCCCCTTGTTTTGGCTTTGGCAGCGGGCGCCACTTTTGTAGCCAGAGGCTACGCCTTAAACGTTCCGCACCTGAAGGAATTAATTAAAAAAGCCATTTTACATAAAGGTTTTTCTTTTATTGATATTCTTCAGCCCTGCATTGTCTATCATAAACATTCACTGCCTTATCTCAATAAGAATGTTTACCAAATTGAAAAAACGCACGATCTTGGAAATTTAAACCAGGCGCTGGCCAAAGCCCGAGAGTGGGATTATTCTTACGAAAAAGATAGCAAGGTGCCCATCGGCGTTTTTTACCAAAAACAGCGCCCGACTTTTGAATCCCAATGGCCGCAGTTGAAAAAACCCTGGCATATCGTTGGGAGAAAGCCGGATTGGGCCAAAATAATCAAAGAATTTAAATAAATGCCCAAAATAAAATATTATAAAATTGCGTGTCTGGGCGGAGGCAATGCCATGCCTCAAGCGGTTTTATCGGGCCTGAAGAAGTATCCCGTAAAATTATCAGCCATTTCTTCTATGCTGGATTCGGGGGGTTCGGCTGGTAAATTAAGAAAAAGTTTCCAAACTGGCGTTTCTTTCGGAGATATCAGAAGAGCCATCCTGGCCCTGTCTGAAGCGCCTCAGGCAGTTAAAGCAAGTTTTTCCCAGCGCGATTCAATGGGCCACGTGCTCGCTAATGTTTTTTGTACAGCTGTGACTGTGGCCACGGGCAGCCCCGAAACCGCCATCGCTAAACTTAAAGCTCGCTTGGCTTTTCCTGCCCGCCATCAGGCTCTGCCCGCTACTTTGAGCGACGTCGAGCTCTGCGCCGAATTGAAGAGCGGAGAGGTCATCAATACCGAAACCAAAATAGACGTTCCCGAAGCGAGAAAAAGGCCACCCATCAAACGAGTCTATCTGTCCGCTCAAGCTACGGCTTATCCTCCGGCCCTGTCAGCCATTAAAAATACGGATTTAATCGTTATCGGTCCCGGTGATTTATATTCTTCGTTAGCCCAAATTTTATTAGTCCAGGGCATGGCTCAAGCCATCAGAGCAAGCAGAGCCAAGAAAGTTTATGTCGCCAATGCCATGACCAAGCACGGCGAAACGAATGGCTTCTCGGTGCTGGATTTGGCCAATGAAATAGAAAAATATTTAGGGCAAAAACTGGACTATGTTGTTTATAATAAGGTTTTGGCCGCTCAAGATAGGATTGAGGCGACCAAAAAAGGAAATCCTAACCTGGTCGCTGCGGTCAGGGTTGACGAAAACTTGCCGAGCGAGAAATTTATCGGCGAGAATCTTTTGCCTGACTCCGGGTTGGTGATATACGACCCGCAAAAATTAGCCCAAATTTTATTAAACCTATGCAAGCGATAATTTTAGCGGCCGGGGAGTCGTCTCGTTTCTGGCCGCTTAACCACGGGCATAAATCCCAGATTAAATTATTGGGCAGGCCTTTGATTTTTTGGACGATCAAAGCGCTGGCCGAAAACGGCGTTAAAGATATCGCCCTCATCATCAGCCCCTCCAACACCACCTTAAAAGAAGATTTAAAAACTGTGGCCGGCGATTTAAACGTTAAGCTTTCTTATTTTGTCCAAGAAAAGCCCTTGGGAACGGGAAACGCCATATCTCTCGCCAAAAATTTTATCAAAGAGCCGTTTTTTGTTCTTTGGGGGGCAGAGGTTTCAGCCAAAGAAACCATCGCTGAAATTCTTGAAAAATATCGTTCAGAAAAACCCGCCACTGTCTTAGTTGGCGCTCAAACAAACACTCCCTGGGATTATGGTATTCTCAAACTAGAAGGGGAGAGGATTATAGAGATAGTAGAAAATCCCAAATCAGGGCAAGAGCCTTCAAACATTAAAGTGGTTGGGACTTATTTTTTATCTCCTGATTTTTTTGATGCTTATCAAAAACTGTCCAAACATCACGAAGCCGATTTTGTTGACGCCCTGAACCTTTATTTAAAAGATAAGCCGTCAGAGCTTGTGCTTTTACCAAAAGACACGCCTTCTTTAAAATATCCCTGGAATCTTTTAGAAATTTCTAAAATCATGCTGGAATCGGAAGATTTTAAAAATTATATTTCGCCCTCCGCTACTATCGGTGCCAACATGGTCATTAAGGGCAAGGTTTACATCGGCCCTCACTGTCAGATCGGCGACCATAATGTTTTACGGGGGCCTTTAAACCTGGAGAGCGGCGTTAGAACCGGCGCCTTTTTTGAAATTAAAAATTCGGTGGTCCAGGAGGGCACTCATTTCCACTCCGGCTATGTGGGCGATTCGGTCATCGGCCGAAACTGCCGCTTTGGCGCCGGATTCATTACGGCTAATCGTCGGCTGGACAGAGGCAGCATTAAATCAGTCGTGAAAGGGAAAAAGACAGATACGGGCTTAACTTATTTTGGTACGGTGGTGGGAGATAATACTAGCTTTGGGATTCAGGCCAGCACCATGCCCGGCGTTTTAATCGGTTTTGATGTGAATGTTTGGCCGGGCCTGGTAGTCTTTAAAAACATCAAAGATAGTGAAAATTTTAAAAATTAAAAAATCTTTAAACGAAGCGATTATCTCAATTAAAAACGGTCAGGTTTTAATCTGTCCGACCGATACGGTTTATGGGTTGATTTGCGATGCCGGCAACAAAAAAGCGGTTGAGAAAATATATCAAATCAAGCAAAGGCCCAAAAATAAACTGATGCCTATTTTCGTTAGCGACATTAAAATGGCAAAAAAACTTGCAGAAATAAATAAAAAACAAGAAGGCTTCTTAAAAAAAGTTTGGCCTGGTACAGTTACCGCCATATTAAAATCAAAAAATGTGAAGGGGACAATTGGCGTTAGAATCCCAAATTATAAATGGTTGCTCGGCTTAGCCGAGCAACTAAATCAGCCGTTGGCGGAAACTTCAGCCAATATTTCGGGCGAACCAGCTACGACAAAAATCAAAGAAGTTTTAAAATATTTTAAAGGGAGAGAATATCACCCGGATTTGGCGATTGATGCCGGTAATTTAAAAAAATCCAGGCCGTCCAAAGTCATTGATTTAACCGTATGGCCGCCAAAAATATTAAGGGAATAAAAATTCTTGGGATAGACACTTCATGCGACGACACAGCCATCAGCGTGATGGAAATTCGAAATTCGAAATTCGAAATTCGAAGCAATGTAGTGTCGTCGCAGGTGAAATTACATCAAAAATATGGAGGAGTTTATCCTTCTTTGGCCAAGAGAGAGCACCAGAAAAATTTGCCTGTAGTTTTCAGGAAAGCCCTTCGACAAGCTCAGGGTAAACCTAATGATATTGATTTCATTGGCGTCACCAACGGGCCGGGCTTGGAGCCATGTTTGTGGCAGGGGATAAATTTTGCCAAAGACTTAGCCGAAAGATTAAAAAAACCAATAGTGCCGGTCAACCATATCGAGGCTCATATTCTTGCCAATCTTATTAATCGACGTCCGCCGTCGATTATGTTTCCGGTAGTGGCTTTGGTGGTATCGGGCGGGCACACGCAGCTGATTTTGATGAGGGGCATTGGGAAATATAAATTAATCGGCGAGACGAGAGACGATGCGGCGGGCGAATGTTTTGATAAAACGGCGCGCATTTTGGGTCTTAGCTATCCCGGCGGCCCGGCTATCGCCAAAATCGCTTCACTTGGAAACTTAGTTTCCAAGAAAGAAACTAAGTTTCCAGTGAGCTTGCCCAGGCCGATGATGCATCAGAAAAACTATGATTTCAGTTTTTCTGGATTAAAAACCGCGGTATTATATAAGGCGAGAGAACTAAAAACTATAAACTATAAGCTAAAAACTGAATTATGCGCTGAAATTCAGCAGGCGATTATCGATGTTCTGCTCTACAAAACAATCAAAGCGGCAAAAAACTATAAAGCAAGGTCAATTATACTTGGGGGAGGCGTAGCTGCAAATGATGAGTTAAGAAAGCAGTTTAAATTGAAAATTAAAAATTTAAAATTTAAAATTAATTTTTTCGTACCAGGAAGAATTTATTGCACCGATAATGCCGCTATGGTAGCCATAACAGCTTTTTATCATCGGACACAAAAAGTTAAAAATATCAAGGCCCAAGCCGACCTGCAAATTTAATGGATTACTTTATTTTTCAACAAATTAATAATCTGGCCGGTCAATGGGCATCTTTAGACGCCCTGGGAATTTTTTTTGCTCAATATCTTGCATATTTATTAGTTGGTTTAGCTATTTTAATTTTTTGGGGCAAGCGGAGAACAATACTGCAAGCATTTATGGCAGTAGTTTTGGCTCGTTTTGGCATAGTTGAGCTCATCAGGCTTTTTTGGTTAAGACCGCGGCCGTTTGTTGAAAATAATGTTAGTTTGCTTTTAGAGCATAACGGAGCGTCTTTTCCGTCCGGACACGCCGCTTTCTTTTTTGCTCTGTCATTTATTGTCTATCAATATAATAAAAAAGCCGGCATTGGTTTTTTCGTGGCCAGTTTTTTTATTTCAATCGCTAGGGTCTTTGTCGGCATCCATTGGCCCTCGGATATTTTAGCCGGAGCCTTAGTCGGTATCTTTTCCGGTTGGTTAGCTATGAGAATTTGGTGGGCGAAGAGATAAATCTCTTCTTTACAACTTCACAAATTAGCCGTAATTTGTTCGTTGTGGGCGAGGTGGGAGTCGAACCCACATGAGCTTGCGCTCATAAGTTTTTGAAACTTACGTGTAAACCATTCCACCACTCGCCCAACCTTAAAACTACCTAAAAATCTATCATTTTTTTCTTCATTTGTCAATTTAAAAATTTCATGATAAAATAATTTAATGGCGCGGATTATCTGTGTAATAAATAATAAGGGCGGAACCGGTAAAACAACAACGGCTGTTAATCTTCCTGTTTTTTTGGCTGCTATGGGTAAAAAAGTTTTGCTGGTAGACCTTGACCACCAGGCCAATGCTACCTATTCCTTGGGTATCAGCCCCCGCAATCTGCCGCTTTCTGTTTATCACGCTTTAGCAGGCCAGGTCAGCCCGTCAGCCATTATCCGTAAAAGTTCTTTTTTTAACTATGAGATTATGCCGGCTTCGCCGGATTTGGCCGGCTCTACCGTGGAGCTGGTCAGCGCTGACAACCGGGAATTTAAACTGCGTCAGCTCTTGGAAAAAATTCAGGAGCCCTATGATTTCATTATCATTGACTCGCCGCCCAGCCTGGGACTTTTGACCATTAACGCTCTCTGCGCTTCAAATGAAGTTTTAATCCCGGTTCAGTGCGAGTACTTGGCCCTGGAGGGACTGGGGCAATTACTGGATACGATTAATTTGGTGAAAGAAAATCTGGGAAGAGAATTAAAAATTACCGGCGCTCTTTTAACCATGTATAACAGAAATAACAAGCTGTCTCGCGAAGTGGCCAAGGAAGTCAGGAGGAATTTCCCCGGCTATGTTTTTGATACGGTTATTCCAAGACAAGTATCTTTGGCCGAAGCGCCCAAATTCGGTAAAACTATTTTGCAGTATGCCCCCACTTCCTTAGCCGCCCAGGCCTACCGGGAGCTGGCTCAAGAAATAATAAATAGAAATCCGAATGATACGAATATATATCCGAATGCTCCGAATAATTCGCAGAATTCGGATAGCCATTCGTAGAATTCGCATTATATATTTTTATGAAACAAACTTTTGGCAAAGGATTGGAATCTCTTATCCCTAAGAAAACCGATAAAACTCCCAAAACTTTTGAAGTTAAGCAGGAGCCGATTTTTTATATTGAAATTGAAAGAATCAAATCCAATCCCTATCAGCCCAGAAAAAACTTTGACCATGAGGGCTTGCAGTCTCTGGCCGATTCTATCAAGGAACACGGCGTTTTGCAGCCCATTCTAGTGAGCAGGATTGAAAACGCCTCGGGCGCGGGCGTGGAGTATCAGTTGGTGGCCGGAGAAAGAAGGCTCTTGGCCTCAAAAATGGTGGGCTTAACCCAGATTCCGGTCATAATCAGGGAGCCGACCGAGAAAGAAAAACTGGCGGTTTCTCTGGTTGAAAACGTCCAAAGATTGAATTTAAATGCCCTGGAAAAAGCCGAGGCCTACCAGAGAATGCAGGCCGAGTTTAATTTTTTGCAAAAAGACATTGCCAAATTAGTGGGCGGCAGCCGGGAAGCAGTGGCTAATACTTTAAGACTGCTTGATTTGCCCGAAGAAATCAAAAGCGCCCTGCGGGACAGCCGCATCACCGAGGGCCATGCCCGGGCCATGCTGGCGGTCAGCGACGTGGCAAAACAAAAAGCCCTGCTGGCCCGCACCGTCAGAGACGGACTGAATGTCAGAGAGGTGGAGAACTGGGCTCAAAGATTAAGCGTTTGGCAGCCAATCAAAAAGCAGGTTTCAGCCGCTTCAGCAGAAGTCAAAGCGCTGGAAGAAAAAATCAGGCAGGCCCTGGGCCTCAAAAATCTTAAATTGAGAATTGAAGCCGGCCGGCCCAAGCTCACGGTTTTCTTTAACTCCAAGAAAGAAATAGAGGCTCTGTTCAAAAAGTTCAGTCTTTAGGTTTTTTGTCTTTGTACCCAGGTGGCTTCAATCACTCTTTGAGGCCATTTTTTTTCCGCTTCTTTGATATTTTTGCAACTTAGCTGATGAACGATGGCGCCCCGGCCTCGAGTAATAAAAGCCTTAAGCTTGTCGCCGGCTTTGGGCGAACAGCATTTGGCCAGGGAGATTTGCAGGCCCGTTTGGCCGGCCAAAGAAACCTTCATCTCAATTTCCGGGGCTTTAATGCGCTTTGGGCGGCGCAGCCTGGGCAAACGAATAATCATTCCCTTGAGGAATGTCTTCAGCTCCTGAACAGGCGAATCTTGCTTTAAAAAGCCCTTAATCCTGGAGCGGGCCAAATTAGTTTTGACAAATTTCAGCCAATCCCTGGAAGGTTTTTTATTCTTATCAGTAATAATCTCAACCACGTCGCCGTTTTTTAAAGGACGAGCCAGCTGCATCATCTTGCCGTTAACCTTGGCGCCGGTGCAGCGGTGGCCGATGTCGCTATGGACAGCGTAAGCAAAATCCACGGGCGTAGCATTTTCGGGCAGATCAATGACGTCTCCTTTAGGAGTAAAAACAAAGATTCTATTTTTTAAAAAATCAACTTTCAGACCCTCTAAAAATTCTTTGGATTCCAAAATTTTAGACTGCCAATCCTTTAGCTGTTGGACCCAGGCGAATCTTTTGGCTTGGGTTTTCAGATTAACTCTTTCTTTCATGGCCCAGTGAGCGGCAATCCCCCTCTCTGCTTCTTCGTGCATTTCTCTGGTTTTTACCTGAACTTCAATAATTTTACCTTCAGAGCAGAAAACAGTCGTGTGCAGAGCTTGATAGCCATTTGGTTTGGGCGAGGCGATGTAGTCTTTAATGCGGCCGGGCAGCGGCCGCCAGAATTCATGAATCGCGCCCAGGGCTTCATAGCAAGTTTTAATATCCTGGACAATGACTCTGATGGCGATGAGGTCGTAGATGCTTTCAAAGTTCATATCATTTCTTAGCAGTTTTTGGTAAAGACTCCAATAGTGCTTGGGCCGGGAGTGGATATCGATGGGTTTAATGCCTGCTTGGGCCAGGATGGCCACCAAAAGCGGTTTAATTTTTGTCAGCTCTTTCTGCCTGACCTCGTATCTTTCTTTAATGTTATTTTTCAGCCATTCGTATTCTTTGGGATAAAGATAAGGGAAAGCCAGGTCTTCCAACTTACCCTTCATCTCTCCCATACCTAACCTGTTAGCCAGAGGAGCGAAAACCTCCAAAGTTTCCAGAGCGATTCTCTGACGTTTTTCCGGCGGCAGCGCACCCAAGGTTTTCATATTATCCAGCCGGTCGGCTAATTTGATTAAAATAACTCTTAAATCTTCGCTCATGGCAAAGAACATCTTCCTTAAATTTTCCGCCCTCAAATCCAAATCCACGGGCTTTTTTATTCTGGCTCTGGGCTCCTTAACATCCAAGCCTGTTTTGGGGTAACGGAGTTTGCCCAGCTTGCTGACGCCGCCCACCAAAAAAGCGACTTCTTTGCCAAATTCTTTTTCAATATCCTGGAGCGTTTTTTTCGTATCGTCCGGCACATCATGCAACAGGCCGGCGGCCACTGTTTTTTGGTCTAGCCGCATGGCGCTTAAAATTTGAGCCACGCTTAAAGGGTGCAGGATATAGCCTTCTCCGGAAAACCTTTTTTGGCCTTGATGGGCGCCTTCGGCAAATTTAAAAGCTTTCTCAATCAGCTTGGGGTCGGAACTTTGTTTGATTATTTCTTGGAGAAGCTTGCGCATGTTTTGTTGGAGCAGCTTATTTTTTTATTTTTCTCCACCAACAAAGAACCGCACTCGGGGCAAGTTTGGCCGGTGCCTGCCTGCCGGCCAGGCAGGGGCTTGTCCCATAAAGCAAAGTCGCAGTCCGGGAATTTATTACAGCCATAAAATATTTTATTTTTTCTGGTTCTTTTTTCAACGATTTGCCCCTCTTTACATTTCGGGCATTTGATATTTAAAGTATTTTCCGGCAGAGACTCGGTGTAGCGGCACTTGGGGAATTTCGAACAAGCATAAAACTTGCCGAACTTACCTAATCTGACGAGCAGTGGGGCTTGGCATTTGGGACATTTTTTGCCGGTGGGTTTTTCAGTAAATTCTTTCTTGGAGACCTCCTGGTATTTTTTCTCCAAATTGTGGCTGAAATGGCCGTAAAATTCTTTGACAATGTTCTTCCATTTTCTCTGGCCCTGGGCGATATTGTCCAGATTCTCTTCCATATTGGCCGTGAATTTAATGTCAACAATTTCAGGGAAATGAGCCACTAAAATATCATTAACGACCAGGCCGATCTCCGTCGGCTTGAAACGTTTCTCATCGTCTTTTTCAACATAGTTTCTCTCCTGGATAGTGGAAATAATCGGCGCATAGGTTGAGGGCCGACCGATGCCCTCTATTTCCAAAGCCTTAATCAGGGTGGCTTCGCTGAATCGGCCCGGGGGCTGGGTGAAGTGCTGTAAGGGAGTCAATTTTATCAAGGTTAAAGTTTCTGCTCTCTTTAAGAGAGGCAGGGTAGCTTCAATGATTTTCATCGGATAGACTTTTAAAAATCCGTCGAATTTTAAAGTTTGGCCGTTGGCTCTGAAAACATAATTCTTGGCTGAAACATCAATGGTTGTTGAGTCAAACAAAGCTGCTTTCATCTGGCAGGCAATGAACCTCCGCCAGATTAAATCGTAAAGCTTGTATTGGTTGTTGTCCAACTTGGCTTGAGTTTTTATTTGTTCGGGATTTTTGTCCGGATAAGCAGGCCTGATGGCTTCATGGGCTTCCTGGGCTCCCTTGGACTTGGTTTTGAATTTTCTGAATTGATGATAAGCTTCTCCGTAATTTTCAATAATGAATTTTTGGGCTGTGCTAAGTGCTAAGTCCGAAAGATTTAAAGAGTCGGTGCGATGATAAGTAATCAAGCCTCTCTCGTAAAGATTTTGGGCGATTCTCATAGTTTGTTTGCCTGAATAGCGGAATTTTTTAAAAGCTTCCTGCTGGAGCGTGGAAGTGGTCAGGGGTCCCAGGGGATTTTTATTTACTTCTTTCTTCTCAATATTTTCAACTTTATATTCAGCGTTTTTCAGGTTCTGAACTATTTTCTCTGATTCGTCTTTTGTTTTGATGGCCAATTTATCCAAAACTAGCCCGTCTTTTTTACTTAAAAAAGCGGAGAATTCGGTCTTGCGGGACCGGAGCAGGGCCTCGATGCTCCAGTATTCTTGCGTTTTGAATTTTTCTATTTCTCTTTCTCTTTCCACGATTAATTTAACAGCCACTGATTGGACCCGGCCGGCTGAAAGGCCCCGGGCCACTTTTTTCCATAAAAAAGGCGAGAGCTTGTAGCCCACGATTCTGTCTAACACTCTTCTTGCTTGCTGGGCGTCAACCAGGTTCATGTCGATTTTCCTGGGACTCTCCAGGGCGTTTTCAATGGCTGGCTTGGTGATTTCATGAAACACAATCCGTTCGTAGGGTTTCGGATTTCGTGCTTCGGATTTCGGATTTTCCAGGTCCAAGACCTGGGCAAGGTGCCAGGCAATGGCTTCACCCTCCCGGTCTTCATCCGTGGCGATGATTGTCAATTCTGCTCTCTTGACTTCGTTTTTTAACAGCTGGATTACCTTTCTGGCTTTAAGCGGGATAATGTATTTCGGCTGAAAATCGTTTTCCACGTCCACTCCCAGTTCGCTTTTGGGCAAGTCCCGGACATGGCCGTACGAAGAAAGGACCCGGTATTTCGGGCCTAAAAATCCCTGGATAGTTTTTGATTTCACCGGACTTTCGACCACAACAAGCTTCATAATTTTTAATCTAACATCAATTCTCTAAAATTACAAAAGTTACGCATTTTTTATTTTATCAATGGCTTCAGATAGCATCTGGCAGTATAAATTTAAGCCAACCTGGTTGATGTTGCCCGATTGCTCTTTGCCCAAGATGTTGCCCGCGCCTCTGATTTCCAAGTCTTTCATGGCGATTCGGTAGCCGGAGCCCAGCGCTTCGGCTTCTCTTAAAGCATTCAGTCGTTGCTCGGCTAAGCCGAGCAACTTTTTAGGATACAGGAAATAAGCAAACGATTGGATGTAGGAGCGGCCGATTCTTCCCCTGATTTGGTAGGCCTGTGAAAGCCCGAGTTTCGTAGCGTCAGCCACAATGAGAGTATTGACATTGGGCAAATCCAGGCCGTTTTCAATAATGGTAGTCGCTATTAAAACATCTATTTTTTTATTCTGGAAATCTGCCATTGTTTTGATTAATTTTCTTTCTGCCATTCTCCCGTGGATTATGCCGAACTTCACTTTAGGCAATAAATTTTCCAGCAATTTTTTGGCTGTTTCAATCGTTTCCACCCGGTTGTGCAGATAATAAACTTGTCCGTGGCGGGAAACTTCTTCTTTAATGGTTTGCTTGATAATTTCTTTTGACCGCTGTCTGATGAATGTTTTTATCGGGAGCCGCTGGGCCGGGGGAGTTTGGATGACGCTGATATTTTTCAGAGAAGACATGGCCAGATAAAGGGTTCTGGGTATGGGCGTGGCTGAAAGAGACAGGACATCCAAAGCTGCCCGCATTTTTTTCAATTTCTCTTTTTGCCTGACGCCGAACCTTTGTTCGTCGTCAATCACCAGCAACCCCAGGTTTTTGAACTCAAGGTCATTGGATAAAACTCGATGAGTGCCGATTAAAATATCTATTTTGCCTTCTTTCACGTTTTCAATAATCTTTTTTTGTTCTCGCTTGGTCTGTAGCCTGCTTAATAATTCAACCCCGATGGGCAGGCCCTCCAATCTTTTTTTAAAGGTTTGGAAGTGTTGAGAAGCCAAGATGGTCGTAGGGCAAATCAGGGCTGCCTGATAGCCGGAATTGACCGCTTTGGCCATGGTTCTTAAGGCTACCTCAGTTTTGCCAAAGCCCACGTCCCCGCAGACGATTCTGTCTAAGGGTTTTTCTGATTTTTCCAGGTCTTTTTTAATATCTTCCAGTGCTTGTATTTGGTCGGGTGTTTCCTCATAAGGGAAGGTAGCGGCTATTTGGGCGTCAATTTCAGTGTCTTGAGCATAAACCGGCCGGGTAGCCATTTCTCTCTGGCTATAAATCTCCAAAAGCTCTTTAGCTAATTTTTCTGTCTCCTCTTTTATTTTTCTTTTGGTTTTTTCCCAGAGAGTAGAACTCAACCGGGAAATTTTTGGCTCTTGGAAGCCCACATACCTGGACAGTTTTCTTTCCAGGCCCAGGGGTACGTATAATTTGTCTTCTTGGGCATATTCTAAAACATAATAATCGCTGGGGGTCGGAACTCCCAAGGAGGTCCGACCCCCATAAATTCCTACGCCGTGGTCTAAGTGGACCAAATAATCTCCTGTCTTGATGCCTTTCAGGTCGGAGAACAGCTTCTGCCTTTTTAATTTCTTTCTGATTCTTTCTTTGACTTCTTTTTCATCGCCCATTTCCACAGGCAGTTCTTCCATGTTTTCAATCAGATTGCCGTAAAAGTCAATTCTTAAGGCAAAATTGGCATTGATTGGAAAAACGTCAATCACGCCGCCCTGCCTTGAAAATTCGCCCGGCTCTGATACGTTCTGGACTTTCTCGTAGCCCATTTCATCCAATTTCCTTAAAAATTGGGAAAAATTAAACTCCTTTTGTTTTTCTACAAATATAATATTGTCTTCGAAAAAAGAAAGGGTTTTCTTGGCTTCTAAAATCTTCTCCAGATTTTCCTCAAACCACAAATTCCTCCTGTCCAGAAAATAGGGGGTAACGCTGACGATTAAAATCTTATCAATATTCTTGCTTGACAATCCCATCTAAAATAGTATAATCTAATAAGTTAATTCGGGTCAAATTCAAATAATGCAATAGGAGGTGTCAAATGCCGAATTGTGGTTTTTGCGGCAAACCCCAGCAATCAGGGGCCAAGTCTCGAAAAATAGTCGTAGAGACGAGGTTGATTATAACGGGTATCTTTCAGGAGGAAGACCCAAAGACCGGCCTGGTGAGAGTTTACTCCAAGGGTCGGGTAGAGACCGTTAAGGAGAAATCAGCCTGTCCTGTCTGTGCAGGGCAACCTCACTTCGCCCAAACTGTTGAGTTTAGGGACGAATCACAGCCCGTTCTAAGCGAAGCCAAGACATGATTGTCTTGGCTTCTTACTTTATAAAATTATTAATTTCTTCAATTACCTTCGGAATGACTTCTTTAAGAATTTCTTCTTCGTCTTTGGTAAATTTTTCCAGCACAAATTTTTCAGTACTACGGAACGGTCTATAGTACTGTTCTGGCTTAATGCCGATTCTTATGCGGGTAAAATCTTTTGTGCCCAAGGAGTCAATGATCGACTGCACTCCTTTGTGGCCGGCCGAACCCCTGTTTTTTTGGATTTTGAATTCGCCCAGAGGCAAATCAATATCATCATGGACAACGATTAAGTTTTCAGTTTTTAGTTTATAGTTTTTAGTTATTTTTTTAACTGCGCGGCCGGATTCATTCATAAAGGTGGTGGGTTGCACCAGAATGATATCTTTCAAATTCAATGACTTCAGCTCGCCAACAACGCGCGAGCCGACATTATGCCGAGTTTTCTCGTATTTCTTCCCGGGATTGCCCAGGCCGACGATTAATAGCATCTTGCTTGTATTTTAGCATAAACTTAGGTATAATTAGAAAAGGTCAAAGAGGCTGGAGCCTCTTTTCCGCCTTCGTCCCACAAAGTGGGACTCGGTTTATGAAAAAGCTTCTTTTGTTTATCTGGGAAATATCAAAAATTGTCATCGTCGCCTTATTGATTGTGGTGCCCATCCGTTATTTTATCTTTCAGCCGTTTTTTGTCAGAGGGCAAAGCATGGAGCCAAATTTTTTTCAAGGCGATTATTTAATTATTGATGAGTTGAGCTATCAGTTCAGGGCGCCCGAACGGGGCGAAGTGATTGTTTTGAAATATCCCCAGGATCCTTCCCAGCGTTATATCAAAAGAATCATCGGCCTGCCCGGCGAAACATTGAGAATTCAGGGTGGCCAGGTGTTTGTTTTTAGAGACGGAGCAGCGCAAGCTTTAGATGAACTTGCTTATCTTGCTCAATTTGTCAGTACTTCAGGAGATATAGAGATGACTTTAGATAAAAATGAATATTTTGTTTTGGGAGATAACCGTCCAGTTTCAGCTGATTCGCGGCGTTGGGGCTTATTGCCGGAAGGGAATATTATCGGCCGGGTTTTTTTAAGAGTCTGGCCTTTCGCCGCTTTAGCTAAAATTGAAATCCCAAACTACTAATCATGGTTAAGACACCAAAACTTAGAAGTCCGACTGGCATGCACGATATTTTGCCGGCAGATCAGAGCTTTTTCCAAAAAGTCTATACGACAGCCAGCAGTATCGCCAATTTTTATGGTTTCGAAAAAATAGATACGCCGTTGGTGGAAGACGCCGAGCTTTTTGTAAAAAGCATCGGTATGAGTACCGACATTATTGAAAAGCAGATGTATGTTTTCCGCAGCAAGGGAGGAGATTTATTGGCTTTAAGGCCGGAGTTTACCGCCGGGATTGCTCGAGCCTATATTGAACACGGTATGTTTAACCTGCCTCAACCCTTGAAATTTTATTCCTTTGGTCCGTTATTTCGGTTAGAGAGGCCGCAAGCCGGCAGGTTTCGTCAGTTTCATCAGATTGATTTCGAAGTTTTCGGCGAACAAAGTCCGGTAATCGACGCCCAGATTATCCAGATTTTCTATAATCTTCTCCGGGAGCTGAAATTTAAAAATCTCATGGTAGAAATTAACAGCATCGGCGACAGGCAGTGCCGGCCTTATTATAAAAAATTATTAGTGAACTATTTTCGTTCCAGGGAAAATTCTTTATGCGCTGATTGCCGACGGCGGCTAAGATATAATCCCTTGAGGATTTTGGACTGCAAAGAAGAAAAGTGCCAACCCGTCAAGGCCCAGGCGCCTCAAATAGTTGACCACCTGTGCCTGGAGTGTAAGTCGCATTTTAAAGAAGTTTTGGAGTTTTTAGACGAGGTTGAGTTACCTTATCGCCTTAATCCTTATTTGGTCAGGGGTTTGGACTACTACACGAAAACCGTTTTTGAGATTTTTGATGGTTCGGAAGAAGGTCAGAAAGGAGATGCTTTGGTCGGCGGTGGCCGGTTCGATGCACTGGTGAGGTTGTTGGGCGGTAGGAATACGCCCGCTTGCGGCGCGGCGGCCGGCGTCGAAAGAATTATCCAGGTTTTGAAAGAAAGGAGCAAAAAAGAATCAGCGCCCCCTGTACAGGTTAAAGACGTCTTTTTGGCTCAATTGGGAGGCTTGGCCAAAAGAAAGAGCTTAAAGCTGTTTGAAGAATTCAGAAGGGCCAAAATTTCTTCGGCCGAGTCTTTAAGCAAGGATTCTTTAAAGACGCAGTTGAGAAGTGCCGATAAGGCCGGGGTAAGGTATGCGTTGATTCTCGGCCAAAGAGAAGCCCTGGAAGGCACGATTATTATCCGAGATATGAAAACCGGCAAGCAGGAAACCGTCAAAATAGAAAAAGTGATTAAGGAAATACAAAAAAGGCTAAAGAGATAATATGCCATGTTTATTCTGTAAAATTATCAATAAGGAAATGCCTGCAGAAATTGTTTATGAAGATGAGAAATTTTCAGTGATTAAGGATATTAAGCCAGTGGCCCCGATTCACTTTTTAATTATGCCTAAAAAACACCTTGTTTCGGTCAATCAATTAACGGCATCAGACAAAGAATTAATTGGCGAGCTGTTCTTAGCGGCTAAAAAAGTGGCTCAAGACGCTGGGGTATCGGCAAGCGGCTATAGATTAATTTTCAATATAGGGGAAAAGGCTGGTCAAAGTATTGACCATTTGCATTTACATCTATTAGGCGGTAAAACATTACCATGGCCTTAGAAGTTAAAAAACAAGAAAGGGAAACAGCTCAAAGCTTAGTGAGGCGCTTTGGTAAGCGAGTACAGCAGAGCGGTCTTTTGATTCGCGCCAGAAAAACCAGGTTCAGGAAGCGGCCTAAAAGCCATTTGGCCAAAAAGCGAGCCGCTTTAAGGCGGGAAGAATTAAGAAAGGAATACCAAAAATTAAAGAAATTAGGCAAAATCAACTAATCGCGAATCAGTTACGAATTTACGAATTCGTATATTCGCAAGAAATTCGTTATTCGCTGATTTATGTTAAAAGAAAAAATTCAAGCAGACCTCAAGAATTCCATGAAGCAAAAAGAAGAATTGACTCTTTCGGTTTTGCGTATGTTGAGCGCGGCTATCGTAAATAAAGAGAAAGAGAAAAGATTCAAAAGCGGCCAGAGTCAAGACATTGCCTTGACCGATGAAGAAATCATTGAGGTGATTGCCACAGAAATTAAAAAAAGAAAAGAAGCGGCTCTGGCGTATGAACAAGGGGACAGAAAAGAATTGAGCGAAAAAGAAAAGAAAGAAGCAGAGATTTTGCAGCAATATCTGCCCGAGCAACTGTCTGAAGCTGAAGTTAAAAAACTGGTTAAAACTGCCATTGAGAAGGTAGGCGCTAAAACCCAGAAAGACATGGGTAAGGTAATGCAAGAGTTAATGCCCAAAGTCAAAGGCAAGGCCGATGGGAGTTTAGTTTCCAAACTCGTCAAAGATTTATTGTCGCAAGAATTATAAAATTTTTATTTGACAATAATCTAAAAACATAGTAAGCTAAAAATATGAAGAATATACTCCACTACAATGTTATTTTTCGTCCGGAGAGAGAGGGCGGATTTACGGTTGTCGTCCCCAGCTTGCCCGGATGCGTTACTTACGGGAAAAGTTTGAAAGAAGCGAAAAAAATGGTTGCCGATGCGATTGAGGGGTATATCGCCAGTTTGAAAAAACACAAAGAGCCAATTCCTACCGATGAGGAAAATTTTTTCACTTCGGTAGATATTAAAAAGAATTTGGTTCATGCCTAAACTCCCCGTTATTAGTTATAAAAAATTAGTAAAAATTTTAGTAAAGTTTGGTTTCCAGTTAGACCATACAACAGGAAGCCATTTTATTTTTTATCACCCGCAAACCAAGAAAAGAGCCGTAGTCCCGCGTCACTTAAAGGACTTGCCTAAAGGAACATTGATGAGTATTTTAAGAGAAGCAGGTATAGGTAAGGAAGAACTCGGAAAGCGATGAAGCAGCAGCTTCATCTTTATCTGCGTTTTTAATAAATTAAAAACTTGATGATAGAGGTTAATAATTTGACGAAGCACAGGGTGAATAAAGAGTTTTTGAAGGGACTTGCTAAAAAGGTTTTGGAGGGAGAGAATAACCCGCCAAAAGCCAGAGCATTTGGGCGGGCCCGCCGCAATGCGAAGCTTTGGGCGGGGAAAGAATTTAATCTATCTATTGCTTTAGTTGGACAGAGCACGATAAAAGAGTTAAATAAGAGATATAGAGGAAAGAATCAATCCACCGATGTGCTATCTTTTCAGTACGATGGCTCAGGAGAAGTGGTAATTTGCCCGGAAGCCGTTGAGAAAAATGCTCGCCAGTTTAAATTAATCTATCAAAAAGAACTGGCTCGGGTCTTGGTCCACGGCATTTTACACGTTTTGGGATACAACCACCAGCAGATGAAGCAAAAAAATGGCTAAAACAAAAATCATTACCGGTCTGGATATCGGCACTTACTCCATCAAGGCTTTGGCGGCTAGTCAAAATCTGGACACGGGCGCCTTGGAGGTTTTAGGCAAGGTGGAAGCGCCGTCTTTTGGCACCAGACGAGCCGTGGTGGTTAAGGTTGATGAGGTTGCAAAACATATCGGAGAAGCGCTGGACCAGCTGCAGCAAGCCATCAGCCGCCGCATTGAAGACGTGAACGTTAATATCGGAGGTTCTCATTTATTTTGCACTTCTTCTCACGGCACAGTGATTGTTTCCAGAGCCGACCAGAAAATTTCCAAAGAAGATGTCAGTCGGGTTATCCAGGCGGCCGAATCCATTCCTTTAGCTTCCAATAAGGAGATTTTAGAGGTTTTCCCCAAGGATTTTATGGTTGACGGCGCGCCGATTAAAGAGCCGCTGGACATGCACGGCTTAAGGCTGGAGGTTGATATTTTGGCCCTGGGCGGTTTCTCCCCGTATTTAAAAAACTTGACCACGGCTGTTTTGAACGCTGGTTTCCAGGTCGCTGACACGGTGCCCTCTATTTTAGCCAGTGCCCAGGCGGTCTTGACTTCCTCGCAAAAAGAATTAGGGGTTTGCCTGCTGGATATCGGCGGAGGCACGACCGATTTAGCCGTTTACGAAGAAGGAGACTTGGTGCACACAGCTGTTTTTCCGATTGGTTCTGAGCGCATTACTCACGACTTGGCCGTTGGTTTGAAAACCGATGTGGAGATTGCGGAAAAAATAAAGCAGGAATTCGGCAGCTGCCTGTCCAAAGGCAGCAATAAGAAGGAGAAAATTGAAATACCAAGAGAATCGGGCAACAGTGAAATTCTGACTTTTCCCAATAAAATGCTGGTTAAAATTATTGAAGCCAGGGTTTCTGAAATCTTTCATTTAGCCGAAAAAGAACTGAAAACGCTTTCTCTTAAAGGTCTTTTGCCGGCGGGCGTTGTTTTAACCGGCGGGGGAGCCAAACTGCCCAAGATCGTGGAATTGGCCAAAAAAGAATTAAAGCTGCCCGTGAGAATCGGTGTGCCTCAAATTTTGGAAGGCCAAGAAAGAGACCCTTCTTTCAGCACCTGCTTTGGCTTGGTGCTCCTGGCTCAAGAAGGAGGCATACTGGATGGCGCAGCGAGCGGACATCCGGGTCCGAAACAAGGCGTCGGAGGGATAATGAAGAAAGTCTTAAAAATATTTATACCATGAAAGCGGCGACTAAAATAAAAGTCGTGGGAGTCGGGGGAGCGGGCGGCAACGCCGTCTCGCGCATGGCTGCCTGCAAAACGCAGGGCGTGGAACTGATTGCCATTAATTGCGACGTCCAAGACCTGCAGAAGGCCAGAGCTCATCAGAAGCTGCGCATCGGGCGCAGCTTAACGCAAGGCTTGGGTGCTGGCATGAATCCGGAAAAGGGTAGGCTAGCTGCGCTGGAGAATAAAGAAGATATTAGTGAGCTTTTAGCGGGGGCTGATATGGTTTTTGTGGCTTGCGGTTTGGGCGGAGGCACGGGTTCCGGGGCTGCGCCGGTTGTGGCTGAAATTGCCAAAGCCCAAGGGGCCTTGGTGATAGCCGTGGTCACGACTCCCTTTTCGTTTGAAGGAACCTACAGGCATCAGGTGGCCAAAGGAGCCTTGGAAATCCTGAAAAACAAAGTGGACACCTTGTTGGTCGTGCCTAACGACAAAATCCTCTCGCAGGAAAATAAAGGCGCTACTTTACTTGCTGCTTTTTGGGCTTGCGACGAGGTGTTAAGGCAGGCGGTTCAGGGGATTACTGATTTGATTTTCTTTTCCGGCATCATTAATGTTGATTTTGCCGACGTTAAAACCATTATGAAGAATGCCGGCCCCGCTTTCTTCGGTCAGGGCAAGGCCAGAGGGGAAAGAAGGGTGGAAACGGCCGTGAACCTGGCCATTCATTCGCCTTTGCTTGATTTTTCCATCAGCGGAGCTAAAGGAATTCTGTTTAATGTTTCCGGCGGTGACGATTTGAGTCTGACCGAGATCAACGAAGCCGCCAATCTGATTACTCAAACCGTCGATCCCAGGGCCAAGATAATTTTCGGCGCCGTTCACGATAAGCATCTCCAGAAAGAAGAGATAAAATTGACGGTCATCGCCACTGGTTTTGAAAAAAAGTAATCTGTGGAACGTAATATTTGCTATGCAAATAAACGTTCCAACAGCGTTTAAATTTTTTAAGAAAATTTATTACGCTGTGGATAAGTCAGAATCCTCAATAGGGGTTGACAGGGGTTTGACCCCCTTTTTTTATCGGGGTAAAATGGAGTAATCTTTTAATTTTCTCTACTCAAAGAGATTTTTTTATCGCCACGGACAATATGGTAGCCGACAAAATTAAAAAAATTCAAAAAAGAGACGGCCGAGTAGTTGATTTTGACCAGCAGAAGATTACCGACGCCATCGAGAAAGCGGTGACAGCGAGCGGCCAGGGGGACGGAGAAGAATCAAAGCGGGTTTCCGACAAAGTGGTTGAATTATTGAACCGCCGGTTTAGAGATAATGGAGTGCCTCAAGTGGAACAGATTCAGGACATTGTGGAAGAAACTTTGATTGCGGAAAATTTAGCCGAAACCGCCAAAGCCTACATTCTTTACAGAGAGCAGCGAAGGAGAATCAGAGAGGCAGCCGGCGGTATTGATGAGTCGCTGGAAATGATTGATAAATACATCAAAGAATTGGACTGGCAGGTTTACGAAAACGCCAACATGGCTTATTCTTTGCAGGGCCTGAACCATTACGGCGTTTCCGCTTTGACCAAAAGGTACTGGCTCAACAAAGTTTATCCCAAGGAAATCAGGGAAGCGGCTGAAGGCGGAGACTTTCACATTCATAATTTAGACACGTTGGCGACTTACTGCAATGGCTGGGACCTTTACGATTTGCTTTTAAGGGGCTTTGGCGGAGTTCAGGGCAAAGTAGAGTCCAAGCCGGCCAAGCACTTGGCCAGTGCTTTGGGCCAGCTGGTTAATTTCTGGTACATCGTGCAAGGAGAAAGCGCCGGGGCCCAAGCGATTTCCTCGTTTGATACTTTATTGGCGCCTTTTGTCCGCTACGATAATTTAAATTATCATCAGGTTAAGCAAGCCATGCAGGAATTCCTGTTCAACTGCTCCATTTCCACCAGGGTGGGGTTTCAAAATCCTTTTACCAATCTGACGATAGACATCAAGCCGTCGCCGGCCTTAGCCAAACAGCCGGTCATTATCGGGGGTAAAGCGCAAAAAGAAACCTACGGCGAGTTTCAAGAGGAAATGAACATGATCAACCGGGCCTTTTACGAAGGATTAATGGAGGGAGACGCCAAGGGCCGGCCTTTTACCTTTCCCATTCCCACGGTCAATATTACCAAGGACTTTGACTGGGACGACCCGAATCTGGACCCCTTATGGGAAGCGACCGCCAAATACGGCGTGAATTATTTCAGCAATTTCATCAATTCCGACATGAAGCCCGAAGACGTGAGGAGTATGTGTTGCCGACTTCGTTTATCAAATAAAGAGCTTTATAAAAGAGGCGGGGGGTTGTTCGGCTCGCAACCCTTAACAGGAAGTATTGGCGTCGTGACGATTAACATGCCGAGAATCGGCTATCTTTCCAAAACCAAAAAAGAATTTTTTGAAAGACTGGGCCATATGATGGACTTGGCCAAAGAAAGCTTGGAGATTAAAAGAAAATCTCTGGATAATTTTATGGAAAAAGGCCTTTATCCTTATTCCAAGCATTATCTTTCCGGCATCAAGCAAATGAGAGGCAATTATTACGGCAATCATTTTTCCACCATCGGCTTGGTGGGTATGAACGAAACCATGCTGAATTTTATCGGAGAAAATATCGGTTCCAAGCAGGGAAAAAAATTAGCCCTTGAAATTATGGATTTTATGAGGGAAAGGCTGATTAAATACCAGGAAGAAACTAACAATCCGTATAATCTGGAAGCGACTCCGGCTGAATCAACCGCCTATCGGTTAGCCCAGAAAGACAAAGAAAAGTATCCCGACATTATTACGGCCGGCGAACAAGCGCCCTATTACACCAACTCCATCCATCTGCCGGTCAACTATACCGATGATTTGTTCGAGGTTTTAAAGCTTCAGGACGAGCTTCAGACGAAATTTACCGGCGGCACGGTCATCCACCTGTTTTTGGGGGAACGGATTTTTGACATTCAAACGGTGAAAAGCCTGATTAAGAAGATTTTTGAGAATTTCCGTCTGCCCTACATCACCCTGACTCCGACTTTTTCCATTTGCCCCTCTCACGGCTATTTAAACGGCGAGCATTTCGAGTGCCCCAAATGCACCATCAAACAGCCCTGCGAGGTTTATTCGCGCATTGTGGGCTATCTCCGGCCGGTTCAGCAGTGGAACAAAGGCAAGAAAGAAGAATTCAGGCAGCGAGAGGAGTTTCAGGTTCAAGAGCCCCCAAAGGCGTTGATGGTCGCATCAACAAAGTGATGCTCATTGGCGGCTTACAAAAGAATACCTTAATCGACTTCCCGGGCCGCTTAGCGGCCACGGTTTTTCTTTGCTCGTGTAATTTCCGATGCCCTTGGTGCTACTCCAGAGAGCTTGTGTTGCCCGAAGCCATAGAAAATCAGCCCAAAATTCCGGAAAAAGATTTTTTTGATTTTTTGGAACAGAGAAGGGGTTTGCTGGAGGGGGTGGTCGTTTGCGGGGGAGAGCCGACGATGAATAAAGATTTGCCGGAATTCATAAAAAAAATTAAAGACTTGGGATATTTAGTCAAGCTTGATACCAACGGTTCCAATCCGGAGATGCTGAAAAAATTAATTAGTAAGAAGGCGAAGAGAGATTCTCTCTCTTCTTCAACTTCGTTTCCGCAAAGCGGAAACTCGTTAGTTGATTACGTGGCCATGGACGTAAAATTGCCTAAAGAGAGATATCAAGAAGTTTTGGGAGTTGATGTAAAAAAGATTGATGAGAGCATCAAGATTTTAAAAAAAGGAGAAGTAGATTACGAGTTTCGAAGCACAATAGTGCCCACCATCCATACCAAAGAAGATATTGTGGAAATAGCAAAATGGATAGGCGGGCGAGGAAGATATTATCTGCAGAATTTCCGGCCGGAAAAAACCATTGACCCAGAATTCGAAAAACTCAAACCGTATCCGGAAGAATATCTTATGGAAATCAAAAAAGCCATTGCCCCATTTTTTGAAATTTGCAAGATACGATAAAATGAAAGAATGACTGCCTCAAGAGTTTTCTTATATTTTTGTCTCTCTTTTATCATAGGAATTTTTGTCAGTTCGCTTGCACCGGTTTCCCGGTTTTTTATACTGGGACTTTTAATTTTAGGAATATTTTTAATAAGCATATTTTGGCATGTTAAAAAATTAGTAGTCATAGGTTTCTGTGTACTATTTCTGGTGTTAGGCATTGGGCGACACCAAACGATTGAATCGGCTATTCCCAACATCACAGAACAAAATATTAATTTTGTAGGCGTGGTTTCAGAAGAGCCGGATATCAGAGATAAATACACCAAATTAATCGTTGAAACAACAGCCGTTGAGGGCAAGGTTTTAGTCAACGCCAGCCGTTATCCCGAATATCAATACGGCGACCAGCTGAAAATTACTGGCAAGCTGGAAAAACCGCCAATCTTCGACAACTTTAACTACCATGATTATCTTAAAAAAGACGGCATTTTCACGACCATGAATTTTCCTGAAATATCCTTAGCTGGCCAAAACTCCGGCCATCCGATTTATCAAGCTATTTTTTCTTTTAAAAATAAATTCAAAGAAACCGCCCGGAAATTTATTGTACCGCCCCAAGTCGGTCTTTTAGAAGCTTTGATTTTCGGGGATGAAGGCGGCATTTCAAAAGAGTGGCGCGATAAACTAAACCTTACTGGCACGCGCCATATCGCCGCGGTTTCGGGAATGAATATTACGATTATTTCAGTTTTGATTTTAAATTTTCTTCTGGCGCTGGGCCTTTGGCGCAAGCAAGCTTTTTATTTTACCGTTGTTCTGCTGGTGCTTTACGTTTTAATGGTGGGCGCTCCGGCTTCGGCGGTCCGGGCCGGGATCATGGGCGGCCTTTTTTTAACTGCCCGGCATCTGGGCAGAATGTCGGCTGCTTTCAGGGCAATTGTTTTCGCCGGTACTGTCATGCTAGCTTTCAACCCCTTGCTTTTAAGATTGGATATTGGTTTCCAGCTGTCATTTTTGGCCATTACAGGCATAATTGAGCTTCAGCCGGTTTTCTCCAAGTTTTTAAAAAAAATTCCCGATTACAGATTTTTCCCCATCAAAACCACCTTAGCGGCCACGTTTTCCGCCCAAATTTTTACCTTGCCGATTTTAATCTATAATTTTGGCCGCATCCCCATACTTTCACCAATTACCAATATTTTAATCGTGCCGTTTTTGGCGCCTATCACCGTTCTGATTTTTGTTTTTGGGATAACTTCAATGATTTTTTCGCCGCTGGGTTATGTTTTATCCTGGCCGGTCTGGTTTTCTTTATCATATATGACCAACATTATCGACGTCTTTTCCAAACTTCCTAAAATTTGGTAGAATGAAACAATTATGGATAAAAAAGCCTGGGTGATAGCGGTCGATATGGGTTATGGTCATCAAAGGACGGCTTATCCTTTGAGGCACTTGGCTTTTGAAGGAAAGGTGATTAACGCCAACAATTACGAGGGCATTCCCAAAAGAGACAAAGAAATTTGGCAAAAAGCCAAGAATGGCTATGAATTTATTTCCGCTTTCAGGCGAACGCCCGTCATTGGCCCCTTAGTTTTTGGAGCTTTTAATAAGCTTCAAAGAATCTTGAGTTTTTATCCCAAAAGAGATTTATCAGAACCCAATTTTCAGCTGCGCCAAACCCTGGCGCCGATTCAAAAAGGCTGGGGCAGGGATTTGATAGAAACCCTTCGACTTCGCTCAGGGCGAGAACCCTTGCCCCTAATCGCCACCTTTTTTACGGCCGTTTTTATGGCCGAGTATTTTAAATATCCGGGCGAAATCTATTGCGTAGTTTGCGATACCGACATCTCCAGAACCTGGGCGCCCTTAAGACCGCAAAAGAGCAAGATAAAATATTTTACCCCGACGGCCCGAGTAGCCGAACGTTTGCAGCTTTATGGCGTGAGGCCAGAAAATATCTTTCTGACCGGTTATCCGCTGCCCCAGGAGAACATCGGTTCTGAAAAGACGGAAATTTTAAAAGAAGACCTGAAGCATCGCTTGGTGAATCTGGACCCCCGAGGAAGATATTTTAAAAACTATCAAGACCTCATTGAGCTGAAATTAGGCAAATTGCCTAAAAAATCAAACCACCCCTTAACGGTTATGTTTGCGGTCGGGGGAGCGGGCGCGCAGAGAGAAATCGGGGTGAAGATTGTTAATCATTTAGCTAAAAAAATTAAATCAGGTCAAGTCAAAGTTATTTTAGTGGCGGGTGTCAGAGAAAAAATCAGAAACTATTTTAGAGGCAAGACCAGGGGTTTGGACATTGAAATCATCTTTGATGAAAACATTACAAATTATTTCCAAAAATTTAACCAGGCTTTGAGGAAAACCGACATTTTATGGACCAAGCCCTCGGAACTTTCCTTCTATTCGGCCTTGGGTTTGCCGATTGTCATTGCTCCGCCCATCGGCTCCCAGGAAGAATTCAATCAAAGATGGCTTTTGAATTCGGGCTTTGGCATTTTGCAGAAAGACGTCAATTATCTTGAGCAATGGCTTTTTGACTGGCTGGACCAGGGGTATTTGGCTGAATGCGCCATGCAGGGTTTTGTTGAGGGTGAAAAATTAGGCACTTTTAATATTCAAAAAATATGCTTTGGTTAGCTATTGCTATCTTCTCTTATTTGATTCTGGCCATGGTGGCGTTGGTCGATAAATGGTTTTTAGCCGGTCCAGTGCCCAGCCCCAAAACCTATATTTTTTATATAGGTACGCTCCAAATTTTCGCCGTGCTGCTGATTCCTTTTGTCGGCTTGGCTGTCCCGGGAATTCCCCAATTTTTTTTGGCCTTGGCTTCCGGAGCTTTTTTTGTCTTTGGGCTCTATTGGTTTTTTAAAGGCTTGCAGTTTTTTGAGCCTTCAAGAATTGTGCCGGCCGTGGGGGGGCTTTTGCCCATTTTCAGTTTTTTGTTCATTTTTATTTTTTCTGGTGGCCGGGAAACAATCAGCCCCGGAGATTTCTTGGCGTTCTTTTTATTGGTGGTAGGGTCGGTCCTGCTGACTTACGAAAGAGCTAAAAAATTTTCTTGGGCCAGCATCAAAATATCCACAATTACAGCCATTCTTATTGCTCTTTCTTTTGTTCTGGCTAAATATGTTTATTTGGGCATAGACTTTTGGTCGGGTTTTATCTGGATAAAAGCCGGGAGTTTCCTGGCGGGCATTTCGTTCCTTTTGCTTTTTAGGAAAGAAATTTTGGCCGAAGTTTTTAAGAAAAAAGAAGACAGCGCCCGTAAAAAGACTACGGCCGTCTTCTTCCTTAACCAAGGAGTGGCCGCCGGAGCAAACATTCTGCAGAATTGGGCGATTGCTTTAGCTCCGCTGGCTTATGTTGCTTTTATCAACGCTCTTCAGGGCGTCCAGTACGCTTTCTTATTGATTTTAGCCGTTTTGCTTTCTTCAAGATTTCCCAGATTATTGAAAGAACAAGTTGCCCGGGAAGTAATTTTACAAAAAATCATGGCTATTTTAATTATCGGCGGCGGGTTAGCAATTTTAGCCCTATAAGGCGATGAAGAAATTATTCTTCATCTTCACCTTCGTCCCGTAAAACGGGACTCGGTCAATGAAGAAGATTTTTAAGAAAATTTTAATAATTCTTGCGGTTCTGGTTTTGATTTTTATTGGCTATTTTTCCACTGGTTCGGCGCCTCAAGCGCTGGAAATCGCCTGGGGCGTTAATTTTTCTCAAAGGCATGCTGAATATTTAGGGCTTGATTGGCAAGAGACTTATTTGGCTTTCATTAACGACCTTGGGGTGAAAAGAATAAAAATAGCCAGCCAGTGGGACCTGATTGAGCCGCTGGAGGGGGAATATCATTTCAGAGATTTAGATTGGCAGATTCAAAAAGCCCAGGACGCGGGGGTGGCAACTCTTTTGGTTATAGGAATAAAAACCGGCCGTTGGCCAGAGTGCCGTATTCCCGATTGGGCAAAATACTTGACGAAAGCAAATCAACAGGAAAAGATTCTAAGATTAATTGAAAATATTGTTCTAAGATACAAAGATTCAAGCTCCGTCAAATACTGGCAAGTAGAAAACGAACCGTTTTTCCCGTTCGGAGATTGTCCCTGGCAAGATAAGAACTTCTTGAAAAAAGAAATCAATCTGGTAAAATCTTTAGACCCGACTCGTCCGGTCGTTATTTCCGACAGCGGCGAATTCTCTTTCTGGCTCACTGCCGCGAAACTTGGAGACGTAGTCAGCACCACTTTGCATCGCAAGGTTTGGTTCCAAGAGATCAAAACTTACATCACCTATCCCTTGAGACCAGTTTTTTATTGGAAGAAATCACAAATTATTAGGAGGTTTTTTGGCAAAGAAGTCATCGGCGGGGAGCTTCAGGCCGAACCTTGGTGTCCTCAAGGCATTAGCGATTGCGAGCTTTTTGAGCAGGCCAAAACCATGAATCCTCAACTCTTTAAAGAAAACATTGGATTCGCCCAAAAAACCGGCTTAAAAGAATTTTACCTTTGGGGTAGCGAGTGGTGGTATTGGCTCAAAGAGAAGCAGAATAAGCCAGAAATTTGGAATGAAGCTAAAAAATTACTTACCCCGTAGTTAAATTCAAAAAATTTATACTACCGGGGTTTAAATAAAATAAAATATGAAAAATCGTCCGAATTTTATGATAAATAAATTACAAATAAATGGGCTTGACAAGGGTACCAGCTTTGCTATACTTATAATAGTTAATCCCACCGCTCTCTCGGTTCGCCGGGACAGCGGTTTTTATTTATGAATAAAATAGCCTTTGTTTTTATTGATGGCGGCAATTTCTATTTCAAATTGAAAGAACTAGCTTCTGAATTGGACGGAAAGCACAGTTTGATTGATTTTAATTTTAGAGGATTTTCCGAATGGTTAGTTAAACCAAATGAATTATCGGAAGTTAGATATTATCTCGGGATAGTGAAAAGAGAACGAAATAATTCCAAAAGCGAGAAATTATACGCGGATCAGCAGAGACTTATTGGCAAACTTCAACAACAAAACATTAATATTACTTTCGGCCATGTTATTCGCCATCCCGATAAAACTCATCACGAAAAAGGCGTTGATGTGCGTTTGGCCGTTGAAATGATCAGATTTGCTAGGGAAAATAAATACGACATTGCTTATTTAGTTAGCTCCGACACAGATTTGGTGGCGGCGGTGGAGGAAGTTCAGGCTTTCGGTAAAAAAGTCCAATATGTAGGAATTTTTAAAGGCCAATCGTACGGTCTTTCAAGCGTTACTGACGATGTTAGATTATTAAGAGCAGAAGAGATGAGGCAATTCTTTTCCAATTCATTAATATAAAACAATAAAACTTTATGGGTTTTGATTTATTTACTCAAACTATTTTTCTCTTTGTCTTTTGTCTGGTCTTGGCTGCTTATGAGACGCAAATAGAGGGGGCTTTCGGCTGGGCGCAGAATCTGCCCACCTGGCGACCATCTCCCACCAATCTAATTGCGCGCCTTTACCGAAAGATTATGGGTGGCAGGGAAATGACTCTTTACCATGTCTTGGTTTTTACTTTAGTGGTTATTTTTATGCATTATCCTTATTTTGCTGGCAAAGCCTGGAGCTTTTCCTCGGAGTTAACTACGCTCTCTTTCTTTTTTCTGGTCGTAGTGATTTGGGATTTCTTGTGGTTCGTGGTTAATCCCAGGTATGATTTCGGACAGTTTTGGGGCCAGCATGTTTTGTGGCACAAAAAGTGGTTTTGGCACATGCCCACTGATTATTGGTTTGCCCTTATCGTCTCCGCCCTATTATACGCGAGATTTTCTTTGAAATGGTTTCTGCTGAAAGAATGGCTGGAGATCGTTGGTTTGTCGCTTATTCTGACCCTGGCCGTCATCACCTTCTCTATAGCCATCGGCATCTTTAAAGTAAAAGAAGAATTTAAACGATAACGGTCATGAGGATTAGTCCTGAAAAATACTATCTTAACGTTGGCCGGGCGACGGATTTGAAAAATCCCAAAGCAAGAAGAATTTACCGTACTCTGGAGATTTTGCCCGGGGCTTTGGTTTGGGCGACCCTCATGGGCATGTTTCTTTTTTCATGGTTAAAACCCATTTGGGTGGCTTATTTTATCATTGCCTTCAGCGTTTATTGGCTGTTGAGGACCCTCCATTTCTCCTTGCATATTATGGCCGCTTACCAGAAAATGAAAGCAAATCTGACGACCGATTGGCTTTTGAAATTAGACGAATTGACAGGGAAGCATCCGGATAAAGATTGGCGCAAAATATATCATTTGATCATTTTCCCCATGTACCAAGAGAGCTTGGTGGTGATTGAAGGTTCGTTTGAGGCGTTGCTTAACGCTCGCTATCCCAAAGAGAAAACGATGGTGGTTTTGGCGATTGAAGAAAGGGCGGGCCAAGCCGCTCGAGAAACCGCTCAAGCCATTGCCAGGCAATATCAGGATAAATTTTTTCGATTTTTAATCACCGAGCATCCCAGGGATATTGCTGGCGAAATCGCTGGCAAGGGCTCCAATGAAAGTTGGGCCGGGAAACAAGCTCAAAAGCTCGTTATCGACCCCTTGAAAATACCTCATGAAAACGTGATTGTTTCTTCTTTTGATGTGGACGCTCAAGTTTACCCTCAATATTTTTCTTGCCTGACTTATTACTATTTGACCAGCGCTAACCCGACGCGGTCCAGCTTCCAGCCCATTCCCGTATATTTCAATAATTTTGCTGAAGCCCCCTTTTTTTCACGCATTGTTTCTTCGTGCAATTTTTTTTGGCAGCTCATGCAGCAACAGCGTCCGGAAAAAATCACCACCTATTCTTCTCATTCCATGAATCTTAAAACCCTGGTGGAGATGGATTTCTGGCAAACCAATGTGGTTTCAGAGGATGCGGGCGTTTTCTGGAAGGCCTTCTTATTTTATGACGGCGCTTATCAGATCATGCCCATCCATTATCCTTTGTCCATGGATGCGTGCGTGGGAGATACTGTCTGGAAGACGGTCATCAACCAATACAAGCAGCAGCGGAGATGGGCTTGGGGTTCAGAGGGCATCCCCTACCTATTATTCGGTTTTTTAAGAAATAACAAGATACCGTTTTATAAAAAATTTCGTTATGCGTTTTTAATGCTCGAATCTTTTTGGGCCTGGGGCACTAACGCCCTGCTCATTCTTTTCTTGGGCTGGCTGCCCCTTTTGCTGGGCGGCGGGGAATTTAATGCCACGGTTTTATCTTACAACCTGCCTCAGATTGTACGTAATTTAATGACTTTCGCCTTGGTCGGCGTTTTTGCGGCCATTATCATCAATACCTTATTGGTCAAGGCAAATTTTTCTTTAAGAGGCAAATGGCAGAATGTTTTCATCGTCGCCCAGTGGGTCTTTCTGCCGATTTCTTTGATCGTTTTCGGAGCCGTTCCGGCAATTGAAGCCCAGACCAGGTTGATGCTGGGCCAATACATGGGTTTTTGGGTCACAGAGAAGGTCAGGAGATAAGCCCCTTTTATTTTGACGAGATTTCCTTTATAATAGAATATGCAATTATGGCAAAAATCTACTTAGATTACGCGGCCACCACTCCCCTTAATCCCAACGTCTTTAAGGCGATGCTGCCTTATTTGAAGCAAGACTTTGGCAATACTTCTTCCATCCACAGCCTGGGACAGCAAGCTTTGGGCGCAATTGACGAAGCTCGCGCCGTGCTGGCTGATTTTTTAGGATGCGATGCTCAAGAAATTATTTTTACCGGTTCGGCCACCGAGGCCAATAATCTGGCGGTTTTGGGAACGGTCCAAGCCGTCAAAAACAAGCAACCCCACGTCATTACGACGCCAATTGAGCATCATGCTGTTTTGGAGCCTTGTCGTGAGCTGGAAAAGCAGGGTGTTGAGGTGAGCTATCTGCCAGTTGATAAAGAAGGATTGGTAACCCTAGCCGATGTTAAAAAAGCTCTTAAGCCGAACACGGTTTTGGTTTCAATCATGTACGCCAATAATGAAGTCGGCGCTATCCAGCCGATTCAAGAGATTGGTCAGCTCATCAAGAAAACAAGTCCCAAAATTTTGTTTCATACCGATGCTGTTCAGGCTGTCAATTATCTGGACTGCAACGTGGAAAAACTTGGCGTTGATCTTTTGACTTTAAGCGCGCATAAAATTTACGGGCCCAAGGGCGTAGGTGCGCTTTTCGTGAAAAATGGCATATTGATAAAACCGTTGATTTATGGCGGCGGCCAGGAAGCAGGGTTGAGGTCGGGGACAGAAAATGTGGCCGGCATTGTCGGCTTGGCCTCTGCCATCAAAGAAATTCAAAACCCCAAACACAAAATCCAAAATATCAGAACCAGACAGTTCAGGGACAAACTGATTAAAAACATCTTAAAAATTATTCCCGATGCCCATCTTAACGGTTCACTGGTTCACCGTCTGCCCAATAATGTTAATATCAGTTTTCGCGGAGTAGAAGGCGAAGCCATTGTCATTGCCTTAGACCAAAAAGGCATTGCTGCTTCTACGGGCTCGGCTTGTTCGTCAAAAAGCCTGGAACCTTCGCATGTTCTTTTAGCTATGGGGTTTTCCGAAGAAGAAGCCCATGGTTCCTTAAGAATCACCTTGGGCCGGCCCACTACTCCGAAAGACCTGGAAAGATTATTGAAAGTTTTGCCGCCTATTATTCAAAAATTAAGACAAATTTCCGGCTACCAACTATGAAGCCATATTATTCCAAACAAGTCATTGAACACTTTCTCCACCCTAAAAATTTAGGCAAGCTCAAAGATGCCGATGGGGTGGGCAAGGTGGGAAACCCCGCTTGCGGGGATGTGATGGAGCTTTTTATAAAAGTTGAAAAGAAAAACAGTAAAGAGATTATCAAAGACATAAAATTTTACACTTTAGGTTGTGCCGCTGCCATAGCTACCTCCGATATGGCTTGCGAATTGGTTAAGGGGAAAACCATCCAAGAGGCCCTGGAAATAAATTATCAGGATATTGTTGGTGAGTTAGGTGATTTGCCTCCAATAAAAATCCATTGCAGTGTTTTGGCCCGGGAAGGGCTGAAAGCCGCCGTCGAAGATTACAGAAAAAAATCCAAAAAATAGCATGTCCATTTACGATTTGTCGCCATTCCATCCGCCCAAGATTAAATGGCCGAAAATAAATGGTAGGGGCCTGGTTTTGACTGTTTTGATTTCCGCTATCTTCGGATTTTCCGCCGGTTTGGTCGCCGCCAGTTTTTTTTATTTGGAAATAAAGAATTTTCTTTTAGAGGCGCCCGGTTTCCAGGGTATCAGCGACAAAGTCGCTGAGAAAGAGTACGTGCCTCAAACGAGCCAGGAACAGGCGATTATTGACGTGGTGCAAGAAACTTCTCCGGCCGTGGTCAGCATTGTCATTACCAAAGATATGCCCGTGTTGGAGCAGTATTATATCAGTCCGTTTGAAGAATTTTTTAATATTCCGCAGTATCGCCAAAAAGGCACCCAAAAACAGGAGATCGGCGGGGGCAGCGGCTTTATTGTTTCTGAAGACGGCATGGTTTTAACCAATAAGCATGTGGCTTTGGACGAAGGGGCGGATTACACCGTTCTAACCAACGACGGCAAAAAATTCCCGGCCCGGGTTTTAGCCAGAGACCCCTTGCAGGACTTGGCCATTCTGAAAATTGAGACGGAAAAAAAGATTGACGGCAACGGCGGTTTGGTTGAAACCAAGTTCCCGGTCGTGAAAATGGGCGATTCTGATAAACTGCAAAGCGGCCAGACGGTCATAGCCATTGGCAATGCTTTGGGAGAGTTCAGAAATACGGTTTCGGTCGGCGTGATTTCGGGCTTGGGCCGCACGATTACCGCTTCGGGCGGAGGACTAGTGGAAACGATTGAAGACGTTATTCAGACGGATGCCGCTATTAATAAAGGGAATTCGGGCGGTCCGCTGCTCAATCTAAGGGGCGAGGTGATGGGTATTAATACGGCTACGGTCCTTGAGGCGCAAAGCATTGGTTTTGCCATCCCGGTCAACAAAGCCAAAAAAGACATTGAGCAGATTATAAGCTTCGGCAAAATAGTTTATGCTTATTTGGGTGTTTACTACGCCATTATTAATGAAGATTTGCAGCTCAAATACGATTTGCCGGTTGATTACGGTGCTTGGGTAGGCCGAGACGCAGCCGGCGCTCAAACCCCAACCGCTGTCATTAAGAACAGTGCGGCTGAAAAAGCTGGTCTTAAGCAAGACGATATTATTTTGGAATTCAACAGCGAGAAAATTACCACCGACAATTCCTTGGCCAAAATGATTCAGAAGCGCAATCCGGGTGACGAGATAATTTTGAAAGTCCTGCGGGACAAAACTGAAATGACTCTTGAAGCCACCCTGGGCGAACGCGAAGAGTAAGTGACTCCCGAAGTTACTTAAAAACTATGAATAGGAAAGAGGGAAGATGATTTACTTAGTGGCTGTGCCGGGAGGAAAGGGCTGTCTTTATCCTAAACCAGGCGCTGAAGGCCAAGATGTTATCTTAGAATTTGACCCGAAAAGGCCGGGAAGCCTTCAAGAGGAAATTTACCACATTAAACTGGGCCATCACCGGGAATTGGGCAAAGGAATTTCTCGTAAAAGAAAATGGGAGATGGAGCAAGAAGTCACCGAACTGAAAATAACCATTGGCGCAGTGAATATCAACCAGGCTATTATGTGTTTATATAATGTTCGTCAGGACATAATTGCCTCGGCTGATGAAGGCAGGCAGATAGATGTGGAAGACAGGAGGTGGTTTTCTTGGCCTTCTTTTTTAAGTCAGGTTGAAGAAATGACCGGCGTTTCCCAAGATTATATTCAGGATTATCTTGCTAAGGAATCCAATCAATAAGCGGTGCGAGCCAAAATATTCGCGCCGCTTTTATTTTTGTTTTCTTGATTTTTCTTGAGATTTATGATAAAAAAGAATGTAGTATAATGGTATATATACGATGAACGGCGCAGGCAATTTTACCCACAAAGCCCAGGAGGCGATTATGGAAGCCCAAGACACGGCCCGCCAGGCCGGCCAGCAGCAAATTGACGCTTTGCACTTGCTTTTCGCTTTAATTTCGCAAGAAGGCAGCGTGGTTTTGACTTTGCTTCAGAAAATCGGCGTTGATATTGAGAACTTGAAAAAGAGGGCCAAAAGCGCTCTGGAAAAAATTCCGGTCATCGCCACACCCCAGACCTTAGGCCAATTTTACTTAACCCAGGATATGGCCAAGGTTTTGGACAGAGCGCGTCAGGAATCAATGAAAATGGGCGATGAGTTTATTTCCGTTGAGCATTTGTTTTTAGCTCTGCTTGATACCGAAAGCAAGGCCAAAGAAATTTTAGACAAAGCCAGCTTTCTGCAATCGGGCGAGGCAGCCACCCTGGAGTTCGGCAAGTTAAGCTATGCCGAGGCGCTGAAAATCTTGGCTCAAATCAGGGGCGGCACGCGCATCACCGACCCTGAACCGGAATCCAAATACCAGGTGATTGAAAAATACGCCCGCAATCTGACTCAGCTGGCCCGGGAAGGCAAGCTTGACCCGGTTATCGGTCGAGAAAACGAAATCCGCAGGTTGATGCAGGTTTTGTCCAGAAGAACCAAGAATAACCCGGTGCTCATCGGCGAAGCCGGGGTCGGGAAAACCGCTATCGTCGAGGGCTTGGCCCAGCGCATTATCAGAAAGGATGTGCCCGAAAGCTTGAAAGAAAAAGAAATTATTGCCTTGGATTTGGGCGCGATTATTGCCGGCACCAGATACCGGGGCGAATTTGAAGATAGAATCAAGGCTTTGTTAAAAGAGGTGAACAGGGCGCAGGGCCGATACATTTTATTTATTGACGAACTTCATACCCTGGTGGGCGCGGGTGCGGCCGAAGGCGCCATTGACGCCTCCAATCTTTTAAAGCCGGCTTTAGCCCGGGGCGAGTTAAAAGCTATTGGCGCTACCACTTTGAAAGAGTATCAAAAATACATGGAAAGAGACCCGGCCCTGGAAAGAAGGTTCCAGCCGATTTACGTGGCTGAACCCTCCATTGAAGATACGCTGGCTGTTTTAAGAGGCATTAAAGAAAAATACGAAGTCCATCACGGCGTCAAAATCAAAGACGCGGCTTTGGTGGCCGCCGCCGAATTGGCTGACCGCTATATCAGCGACCGATTTTTGCCAGACAAGGCCGTTGACTTGATGGACGAAGCCGCTTCAGCTTTGAGGCTGGAAATTGAATCAGAGCCTTCGGACCTGGACGAGTTGAAGCAGGAAATTCAAAAGCTGGAGATTGAGAAACAATCTCTGAAAAACGAAAAAACCCCTGTTGCTGCTAAAAAAACAGCGGTCATCAACCGCTCTCTGGCTGATTTGAAAGAAAAAGCTCAAAACATTGAATTGAAATGGCAGACTGAAAAAGATTTGATTCAGGCTGTCCGAACCATGAGAAAAGAAATAGACGACTTGACTTTTCAAACCGAAGTGGCCCAGCGTGAGGGCGATTTGCAGAAGGTAGCCGAGATTAAATACGGGAAAATTCCCGAACTTTTAAAAGAAATCCAGAAAAAAGAAAAGGCCCTGGTCCGTTTCCAGCAAAAACACCGCATCATTAAAGAGGAAGTGGGCGAGGAAGAGGTGGCCCAGGTAGTTTCCCGCTGGACCGGCATTCCGGTCACCAGATTAATTGAAGAAGAAGCCAAAAAATTGGAAAGAATGGAAGATATTATCGCTAAGCAGGTGGTCGGCCAGGAAGAAGCCATTTCCGCTGTTTCTCGGGCTATTCGGCGCTCTCGAGCCGGCATTGCCGAAGAACAAAGGCCTATGGGTTCTTTTATGTTCTTGGGGCCCACGGGCGTGGGCAAAACCGAAACAGCTCGGGCCCTGGCTGGATTTTTATTTAACGACGAATCGGCTTTGGTCAGGCTGGATATGTCAGAATATATGGAAAGACACACGGTCAGTAAAATGATCGGCAGCCCGCCCGGCTACGTGGGCTATGAAGAAGGCGGCCAGTTAACTGAAAAAATCCGCCGCCGGCCTTATGCCGTTATTTTATTGGACGAAATTGAGAAAGCCCATCCCGAAGTTTTTAATATTCTTTTGCAGATTTTGGAGGACGGTCGTTTGACCGATGCCAAGGGCCGGACCGCTTCTTTTAAAAACACTATTTTAATCATGACTTCCAATGTCGGTTCCGAGCACATTGCTAAAATGGGTTCTTTGGGCTTTTTGGGCGACAACGTCGAAGCCACCAAGGCGGATTTGAAAGAGAAAGTTATGGAAGCTTTGAGAGAAAATTTCCGGCCGGAGTTTTTAAACAGAATTGACGAAATTGTCATTTTCAATTATCTGGGCAAGCCAGAGATTAAAAGAATCGTTGAACTGGAGCTGGAAAAAGTGATTCGAAGATTGGCCGATAAAAAAATTGAAATTAAAACAACCGGAAGCGCCAAAGATCTTTTGGCCGAGCAGGGTTTTGACGCCAATTTGGGCGCTCGACCCTTAAAAAGAGTGATTCAAAAATTGGTGCTTGACCCCCTGGCTTTAAAAATCGTGGCCGGAAATATTAAAGAAAAAGATGAGGTTGTCATTGACGCCGAAAAAGACCAGATTGTTTTTAGAATGCCCAGTGATTTAGTGCACAAAGTTCCATGGCCAAAAATATCCTCAAAATCTTGAGTATCTTCATCGTCGGCGCAGTGGGCGGCATTTTTGCCGACCAAATTCTCTGGCCCTATTTCATTGAGCGGCCGCTTTTTTATCAGTATAGATTGGAGCAGACGCCGATTTATGTGACCCAGAAGCAAGAAACCACCATGTATGTCCAGGAGAATTTTGCTTTAAGGGAAGCAGTGGAGAAAGTGGCCAAAGTCGTAGTTGGCGTCAAAACCAAAACCGAAGCACGAGAGATTTTGGAAGGTTCGGGTCTGGTCGTCACTTCGGATGGCCTCATCGTCACCTTGGCTTCGCTGGTGCCGCCGGGCTCTGCCTTTTCTTTTTTTGTTGAGGGTCAGTGGCCCAATTACCAAATTTTAAAAAGAGATTTGACAAACAATTTAGCTTTGGTCAAACTTGAAAGCAGCAGATTGTCAACGGTCGGTTTTGCCGACTTGGAGAAAACCAAAGTCGGGGAGCGGGTTTTTCTCATAGGCACGGACTTCAGCACGACCACGCCCCGGGCCGTGGTCAACGAAGGCATTATCAGTTTTTTTAGCGAAGATTTAATTAAGACGAATATTTTTGAAGACCAAGTTGTTCGGGGCAGTCCTTTATTCAATCTTGAAGGTAAGGCCGTCGGCCTGAACATACTTGATGAAACCGGCCGGGTTCAGACTATTCCTATCAACGTTATCCGCGCCTTCATCGGTTTGTAGCCTTAACAATTAAATTAAAAAAGGAGGAAACGGTCTTGGCCATAAGTAAGCTTAGTTTAATGCGAGAAGAAGTTTTGAGGCTGGTCAGGCAAAATGACGGCAAATTGTCGGTAAGCGACGTAAAAGCAAGACTCGGCAACCCTGACGTCGCATGCTCATCGATGGTAGATTACATGGAGTTTAATTCTAAAGTTATTTATACCAAAAAGATCGGGACAAAAAGGATGCTCTTTCTCAACAGAAGAACCCAGGCGGCAGATGGCGTTCCGTTGACAGAAGTTGACTGCGGGCTGATGGCAAGATTTAATCTGGATATTCTTGATTTCAAAATTCTGGAAGCGCCCGAGAGCGAATCGTCGTATGGCTTAGCTGATAGGCTAAAAGTTTTAGAAAACCAGGTCGTAGCCAGGGTTGAGCGAAGTATTCCCCTTAAATTCAAAGTCGCGAAATTTCAAGAAGCCCAAGAAATCTTTCATAAGTGCAGGCAAGAGTTAGCAGCGCTCCAGGTGGTGTGAGAACCCATCAATCTCGCACCACTTTTTAATTAATCACCTCCCGAGGGTACTTACCTAAACATTTTCCGAAGGGACTTTTATACCTATTTCTCCAAAAGTTTGTTATACTAAAATAAATACCTCCCGAGGGTACTTCAAGAGGGTACTTAAATTTATGCCATATCGAAGAATATATTTTGAAAAAAATAAGCCCGTCCATATCGTTTCTCGATCGGTGATAGATGTTTTTAAGCAAAAAGAAGATTGTTATAGGTTTATTTTCCAATTTTATGTTACCAATTTAGGTAAAAGAGGTTTTAATGTCACCGCGAAAGATGCTATCAAAGCAGGACAAGCTTTGTTATATGAAGAGAAAATTCCTCCAAGGTTTGTGTCCGAAGAACATTCCTCCTTTGTTTATTTATTAGATTTTTCTTTAGTGATGAATCATTATCACTTCTATTTGTTACCGACCAGCGAGAACGTAATACCTATTTTTATGCAAAAACTAAACAATGGTTTTGCCCAATCTTTCAATCTACTTCATAAACGGAAAGATGCTGTTTTTGGAAGTAGATACAAGGGCGTAGTAGTTGAGGATGAATTTCAATCTCACGCGGTAAGTCGATATGTTAGCATAATTAATCCTCTTGATATTTTTCAGCCAGGATGGAGAGAGGCTGGATTAAAAAATTCAAACGAAGCTTTTAATTTTTTGGAGGATTATGAATTTTCGACTTTTCCGGATAAAATAAGGAAAAGAAAGGCTCAAATATTAGCTCCTCAAGAAATTTTAGAGCAATATGCTCCCTTTTGGGGAGACGAAAACGAATATCGAGAATTTGCCGAAGAATTTTTAAAAGAAAGATTAACCTCTTCTCGCCCTGCATTTATTGAATAAACACCCTCGGGAGGTGTTTATTTGGGGATATACACAGTTGACAGGGGTTTTCGGGGGCATAAAATAAAAGTATATGGCGCAGAGAATTGTTTTTTTGATTTCGGGCATTGTCGTTTTAGTCCTCATCAGCGGAGGATTTTTTTATTGGCAGCAAAACCAGGCAGATGTCAGAGAGCTTAATAAAACCCTGCCCGCGGGGGTGAGGGTGGCAAAGAGTTTAATTGGTAATGAATACAAAGTAGTGAATAAAATAGACGGGTACGATTTTAAGGTGCCGATGGAGTGGAGGGGGATAAAAGAAGTGGAATATATATCAGAGAGAGAGGAGAGTGGATTTCGCGGTACAAGTATAAATATTGAAGGATTAGAGGGTGGGGCTAGGGGGTTGGGTGTTGATCGTTTCAAGATAGAACGCAACCCAAATTTAATTGATTGGGCAAAAAATATGTTTAGTACAGTGGGCCTAGATGGCGATTTTAAAAGCGAAACTATTAAAAATTTTGAAGTGATTAAAACGCAAGAAAACCTACATTTAGTAGGCATGTATATGTATTTTTTCAAAAAAGATTCGGCAATTTACTCTATAACTAATGGTTCTGAAGAATTCATTCGCTATATAATTACTAATGGTCAATGGTAATTTAAGAGGAGGTAAACCCATAGTGATTATACTAATAATCACTATTTTTTTGTTTAGTAATGTCGCTTTGGCAGCAAAGATGAAAATCAGCGCCCAGCAGGCCGAAGAGATAAAAAAAGTTTTAGGTATAACCCAAACACTTCTTAATATTTCCAAACTTATCGTAAACGATAACGACTTGGCAACTATTTTAAATAAAGCGATAGGCGTTGGCCAAACCGGCACTGACGCCACTTACGGCCTGCTTGTTTTAAGCGCTTTAAACGAAATGGACTTGATGGATTTGGTGCTTTCGCAAAGATATAAGGAAGAAGCCAGGGATTATTTTAACAAAGTATTGAAAGAAAAGACAGACCTGCTTTCCTATTGGAAAGGCGTAGGTTTTGATATCCCCAAAGTGGTTTCTGGTTATATCACCGGGCCCATGGCTGGTTTAACCTTAAATAGTTTTGCTATTACCGACAAAGCCATTGCGATCTTCGGTGAGTTTTATATTTTGGAAACAATGAAGTTATACGACGGTTTGTGGCGTTATTTTGATGAGAGAAGAAATGGCGAATTGCATCAAGGGGCTTGGGAATTGGCTGAACCTGAAATGGGTTTTGCGGCACTAAGAGGATGGAGTTTTTCTTATAAAAAGCCATCGGATCGAAATTCATACGAGCTTGAAGCTAAATTTTTAGCGCTTTGGGATAAATGGGGACCTTACGCCACTCCCTATGGCATAAGCAAAAAATACAAAGACCAGCTAGCTGGCGAGTTGAGAGATACTTTAGTCGCAGCCATACAAACTCAACCCCTTGCCAAAGAAGCGCCGCAATTTTCATTGATAGACAAATTGTATAATCAATTTATCAAGCTGAAAGAGGTAGCAACAACTTTAATCAATCAAATCAATCCCTTTAAGGCTGGTCCGATAATTGATTTATCCAGGGAATCGGTTGAACCTGGTTTAGCTAATGAGGGGAAAGTGGCAGCCATTGAGTCTGCGCCCGTTGACGCCCGAAATATTAAATCAGCGGAGAACAGTTCTCCGCTGGTAGAGAGTTTGGCAGAGGATAGTCCCTCGGGAAGTCCGGAGGAAATTAAGGAGCCAGAAGAAATTTTAGAGCCTGAACCTGCGCCACCAATTCCTATAACGCCGAAACCAGTACCGGAGCCAGCCTCCAAACCGGCGCCAATTTCCGGACCAATATTGTGCGAAAGAGATAGTGGTAATCCAACAAGATTCAGAGTTTTTATTGATGAGGTTGCTTGGATGGGAACAGCAAATTCCTCTAACGACGAGTGGATTGAGCTCAAAAATATCTGGGGCATCCCAGTTAAATTAAATGGCTGGCAGCTTTTAGATAAAGATCGGCAAATTGAAATAATCTTCGGCGAAGGCGATATTATCCCCGCCAACGGTTATTATCTCCTGGAGCGGACCGATGATAATTCGATGCCGGACGCCAAAGCAGATTTGATTTATACCGGCGCCTTAAATAACACCGACGAGGCTTTATATCTTTTTGACGACCAGTGCAATATTGAAGACGAAGTTTTAGCCAATCCCAGCTGGCCGGCCGGAGACAATACTCTTAAAAAGCCGATGGCAAGATTAGATGTTTTGGATTGGTATAGCGGCGTCAGCACTCCTAGGGGTGAAAATAGCTCTCCGCCAGTAATTCGTTCTTCCGCCAGCGTTCCAATTCCCTCACCGACACCGTCTTCTATCTCGCCTCAAATTTTTATCACCGAAACATACATTGGAAGCGAGGGCAGCCAAAAAGATGATTTCGTCGAACTTTACAATCCTAATTCAGCGGCGGCCAATTTAACTGGTTGGTATCTCCAAAGAAAAACAAGCGGCGCTCAAGATTTTTCTTCTTATGTCCCTCACGAATTGTTCGTTGGTAAAACAATCGGGGCCCAAGATTATTTTTTAATCGCTAACGCTTCCTCATCTTTTGCCACCTCAGCTGACGTCGTGACCACCTACCCTTTGACTGAAAACAATACTCTAGTTTTGAAAAACAGTCAGCAGGAAATTATTGACCAGGTTTCCACCGATAACCCTTCTTTAGGCAAAAGTTATGGCCGTAAATGGTCGAGTACCACCCTAAGTTATACGGAAGATTTTGAGGCTCAAACTCCTACTCCTCGAGCTCAAAATCAGAATTCGGCCGCCGAAGATGGCGAGGAAGAGGAACCATTACCAGTGGTTATTAATGAAGTCGCTTGGGCTGGTACGCAAGCTAATCATTTTGACGAATGGCTTGAGCTTTTAGTAAATTCAACGACCAGTTTTGACGGCTGGAAGATTCTAGGCACTAAAAATGGAACCACTACGATAGAAATTCCCCTTTCTGGCTACGCTTCTTCGTCAACTTATCTATTAATTGAAAGAACCGACGATAATACAATCAGCGATATTCTGGCAGATTTCTTTTTTACCGGTGGTTTAGATAATAATGGCATGAAATTAGAACTTTGGGATTCAGAGGGCGCTTTAGTTGATTCGGTCGATGGTTCTTCCGGCTGGTTTGCCGGTTCGGCTTCGCCCGATTATGTTTCCATGGAAAGAATTAATCCATTAGCGGGGTCCGACCCCGCTAATTGGGCCGGCAATAATCGAGTTCCTTGGGAAGGTCAGCAAGGGAAAGACGCCGGCGGGGAATGGGTTAACGGCACTCCCAAATCAAAAAACAGCGTGGCCAAAGAATTAACCACCGTTATCGCCGGTGGTTTTCAAATAGAGAATGATTTTACTTTGGCTTTACTCGGTAGCCCCTATCTTGTGGAAGGTTCGATTAACGTGGTGGCCGGAGCAAAATTAATTATTGAGCCGGGTGTGACAATTAAGTTTAAGCACAATAATTCTTGGAAGTCAGAATTAAAAGTGGAAGGAGAGTTGATGGCTATTGGCACCGAAGTTCAAAGAATTATTTTTACTTCTTCCAGCACCCAGCCTGCGGCGGGCGATTGGGAATGGCTTTATTTTAAGAATGCTCAAGCCATCCTGAACAATGTGGTTATTCAATACGCCGGCAAAAAAGAAGGCAATCCGCCTTTTTCACCGCCCTTTACCCGAGGGGCTGTTTATATTGAAGGTGGAAACGTGCAGATTAAAAATTCAACCATTGAAAACAACCAAACCATAGGTGTTTGGTTGAAAGACTCTGCCGATAGCTTGATTGATAACGTGGTCTTCGCCGATATCCAGGGAGACTGGGAGAAGCCGGCGGCCATCTTGATTGAAAATAGCAGCCCTATTATTAAAAATTCAACTTTTCAGAATAATAACGTCGGGATTTGGATTGATAGCTCGGCCAGCTCGACCATTGAAAATAATGTTTTTGAAAGTAATCAAACTCCGATTAAAACCAACACCCTTTTAGCTACTTTTTCCGGCAATATTGCTCAAAATAATAATTTAAACGGCATTTTAGTTTCAAGCTTCGGTTTTTCCGACACAATCAACCAGGTTGATTGGCAAAAAGCCAATTTGCCTTATATTTTTGAAAGCTATGCCATAATTTTTCCTGGGCAAACTTTGAATATTAAGCCGGGCGTAGTGATTAAATTGAAAAGCAACGGCCGGATTTATGTTGATGGCACTTTAAGGGCAGAAGGCAGTGAAAACGAGAAAATCACTTTCACTTCTCTTGAGCAGGCTTCGCCCGGCGCCTGGGGCTTTATTTCTTTTTCCGCTTCAAGCATTAATTCAATTCTTGACAATGTGATTGTCAGGTATGGGGGATGGTATAGCCAACCTTTTAAAAGTGGGGCCGTGAAGATAAACAATACAGATGTTATTATTTCTAACTCTCTTTTTGAAGATAATCTTTTTGCCGGGTTAGAGCTGGAAAACAGTACGACGACTATTATCAACACTGTTTTTAAAGACCATCGGGCGAAATATAATTATGATATGGAAAACTCAAAAGGGGTTTTCATAAACAATGCCACGCCAATATTTACCAATGCGATTTTTAATAATAATTACTACGGGGTGTATGTTGAGCCGGGGGAGTGTCCGGATTTGACGGAGGTGAGTTTTGGCGCAGGGGATGAAGCTAATTCCGTTGACGTCTGGCCGGAAAGTTGTCTGTTTTAGATACAGACATTTTGCACTCACAATCTAAGGGCTTGGTTAGGAGTTAAACCGTTAAGTCCGCAGTGTTTGGTGTCATTGT
>MHMH01000016.1 GCA_001819335.1 Candidatus Nealsonbacteria bacterium RIFCSPLOWO2_01_FULL_43_32
AATTTCTTTCGTCTAAAAGATAAATTATTTTCTCTTCCAGGTCAAGCTCGTTCCGCGGATCAATAAAAATCAAATTATCTTTAAGGGCTTCGTAATAACCCGTTTCTTTGGTCAATAAAATTGGTTTCTGAAGCTTCAGGCATTCTAGGGCAAAATTGGGGGTAATTTCAGTCAAAGAGGGTAAAAGGCATAAATAAGCGCGTCGAATTTCTTCAAATAATTCGGACTGGGGCAGGGAACTTTCGAAAAATACGCTACTTTCTAATTTTAAACTTTTAATTTTAAATTTTAAATCTTCTTCCGCTGGTCCTCCGCCAATAATCTTAAGGGTTAACTCTTTATCGGTCTTTGATAAAACCTTGTTAAAAACCCTGATAAGAAAATCCAAGTTTTTTAATTTAAGCAACCGGCCGGCATAAAGCAGTTGATAATTATTAGCAGGCTTGCCCGCCACAATCTGAAAGTTTGGGCGGGGAAACGGATTCTGAACAATAACCGCTTTCCTCTCGTTAAGATTAAAAAACTTTAAGTAGATGTCTTTCTGAAAATGGCTGGTAAAGATTATTTTCCTGGTTTGATTAAAAACCTTTTTCATCAACCACATCCAAAACCTCTCTTTAAATACTTCGGGATCTTCGTAATATTCTCTTAATGGTTTTTGGGTTCGGCCTGACTCCACCGCCCTTTCCCATAAGAAATCGCCGCCTATTCTCACAAAAAACTGCTTCTTCGCGATTTTCGAAACACAGCAAGCCGGCAACCCGCAACTTATGAGATTAAAAGCATAAATCAAATCGCATTCTTTGGCGCTCTTGAAAAGCGCCAAAAAATAAAGAAAAATTCTCAAAGGCTGAGGATATTTTTTAAATCCTTGATAAGAAACGATTTTTACCGAATGCCCTCTTTTTTCTAATCCTTCTTTCAATTTCTGGGTATAAATTGCTGGTCCCCCTATTTCGGGCGGATAGATTGGTGTGGCTAAAATAATTTTCATATTTTTCTAATGACGGATGGCCCGTACGATAAAGCCGGTTTTGAAAAAAGCCGGCGCCCACTCTTCTGTAATTTTAGAAAGTCGGACGGCCAACCGTGGAAATAAACGGTCAAACGGCGTCCAGAGAAAACGAGAATTATAAAAAATTATTTCCTGGGCCGTAAAGCCATTTTGTTTTAAAACTTGGATTACCTTTTGTTTAGAGAATTCTTGGGAATCAGCCTTCGGCTTCCGTTGCCAGAAAATACGAATCAATCTGCCCGCCGGCCTTATTATCAAACGGTCCCACATCCTTGGGAGGCTCCAAAAATAAGGAAAAGTAACAATAAGCATCCCTCCCGGGGAAAGCACTCTATAAATTTCCTTAAAACAAGCTCCCGGATCTTTAAAATATTCAAAAAGACCCGAGGCAACAGCTACTTCAAACTTCTCGCTAGAAAATGGGAGGTTTTCCGCCCGGCCGACGGCAAAATGAGTACGGGGATTACCGACAAACCGGTCTTGGGCAATCCGAATCATTTCTGGCGCTGAATCCATCCCCCAAACCTCGAAACCGCAGTCTAAAAATTCTTTTGTATATACGGCGGGTCCGCAACCGACGTCAAGAATTTTAGTTCCTCGCGGTAAACCATGAAGGAGTTCAAAAATTCTCTGGCGCCTAATGCGGAAAGAATAACCCTTTGGAGTTGAGGCGCTATAAGAACGTTCATATTCTACGGCCTGACGATCAAAGTAATTAGTAATGTCGTTTTCGGCTAAAACATCGCCAGAAGAAAGCCGCCGCGCTAGCAGAAAATCGCGCATTCTCCGAAGGAACGTACGAATGCCAGAAATGGTGACCAAGAATAGTTGTTGATCTTTTGTTGCGTCCATGGTCAATCGGGGAAGGGCTAAAAGATTAATTTTACCGCTCAATAATTCAGCTTCGGTCGTAAAAGCCGCATCAAATCCAGCCTCACTTAAAACTGCCGCTGTCTGCTTGGAAAAGTCCCCCGGTTGACCGTTGGGATAAGCAAAAAGGCGGCAATTAATATTTAGCCTATCCTTAATAAGATTCTTAGCATGAAAAAGTTCTCCCCGGAATTCCTCAGGAGATATTCGCGTGGCAATCGCATGGCTGGCCGTGTGATTGCCCAGTGTCACTAATCCAGAACGAATCATCTGGCGAATTTCGTCCCACTTAAGTGGTGTATAATCCGGCTCTTCTGAAAGATTACTGCGCAGATTAACGCCGCATTGATCAATTACTTCTTCAACCAACTCCTTTCGTTTTTTGTCGGGAATTAACTTGGCGTATCTTCGGATTACCGCATCGGCGCATATTTTTTCTTCTTTGGTGACTATGGGAAAAGAAAAATTTCCATTTTTCATAATTTTAAACTCATCTTTTTTGCTGTAATTTATGGCGTATTCTAATTGATCTACCCAGAGAGGTTCTCGTTGCTCAATAAAATCGGCTGGCAAAAAAATGGTAAAAGGGAGGTTGTATTCTTTAAAAATCGGCCAAGCGACGCGAAAAATATTCTGGTAACCGTCGTCAAAAGTTATAGCAATCATGCCTCGTGCTTCCCGGGGCGAAAAAGCCCAAGCAGTGACGAGGTCTTTAAGCGGGACAACTCGGAAGTGCGACTGAATAAATTGAAGTTGTTGCCTAAGTGCTTCTTGGGGGATGTGCTTTTGGCGGTAGTTCTCAATGCCGAAAAAATTCTCCCGCTCGGTTGCGCCGTGATAGAGTAAAATGCGCGGGGCGCGAAAACAGAGCAGAGCGGCTTGGGGCATTTGGAGGATATTGATGGTTTTCCAAATAATAGACTTCATAGTTTCTCAATCTAAGCACTAAACATAGAATAGATTTTTAAAACTCCGGAGGCAATGTTCTGCCAATTATATTGCCCTAAATTAATCTTGGCATTTTGAGTTAAGTTTTGAGCCAAGACAGGATTAGAACAAATCTCTAAAATAGCCTGAGCTATGGCTTCGTTATTTTTAGGTACAACCAGAAGACCTGTTTTACCGTCTTCAATCAGGTCTAAAATACCGCCAACTTTAGTACCAATAACCGGGATCCCTGACGCCTGCGCCTCTAAAATAGCGATACCAAACCCTTCTCTTAAAGACGGTAAAATAAAGCAATCAGCGGCCGCTAAATATTCCGGAACTTTCTCGTTGGGAATCTCCCCAAAAAATCTCACTCTTTCTTTTAGGTTTAGTTTTTCCGTCAAACTTTCAAGATTTTTTCTTTCACCCCCATCGCCAATAACCAATAATCGGCAGTTGATTTCCGGCAATTTTCCTTTTGCCATTGCCTCAATTAAATAATCTATGCCTTTAACTTTTTCCAGCCTAGCCACGGTCATGATGACAAATTCATCTTTTAATCCAAGCTCCTGACGGGATTTTTGACGGTCCAAATTATCAAACATTTTTAAATCGATACCGTTAGGAATAACCTCGACGTTTTTGCAGCCGATTTCTTTAAAGTATTCGCCGATAGCCCGCGAAGCGCCAATACAAACAGCAGCTTGGCGATAAATAATTTTTTTCAAGGGGTTACGTTTAGATTCCATCCTTTGAACCGTCGTAATATAAGGAACGCCGGTAATTTCTGATAAATAAAAACCCAGAACGCTGCTCAAAAATCCCTGGCAATGCAAAACATTGATTTTTTCCTTTTTGATTAAAACAAGTGATCGGAAGAAAATAAATGGAAGTAAAGACAAAGTATAAATTAGGGGTGAATGCGACAAGTTTTTTAAAGAGAAAAGCGAAGTTCTGATGATTTGAAGCTTGCCAAATTGCTCTTTTTGGAGCTGATTTTTGACCCTGCCGGTAATAACAAAAACCTCGGCGTTTTTAGAAACCCTCTCGGCGATATTGCGGGTCCAGGTTTCGATACCGCCCACGACCGGATAATAATGCAAAGCCGGCATTAATACTTTCATAAATTAGCTATGACCTTTTTGACAGCAGTTATTATTTTTCTCACATCTTTCTCCGTATAGTGATTTTGCAATGGAAAATTAATAATTCTTTTGGCTGCCTCAACCGTGTTGGGAAAATCAGCTAAATCAATTTGGTATTCTCTTTGGACGCCCTCGTTCAAAATAATCGGCGCGTGCCAAATTCTAGTACAGAAAACTCCGTATTTTTTCAGTTTTTGGACAATAACATCCCTCTTATCTTGGATATTTCGAGGCGTTAATGATGAGAGATAGCAAAAAACATTGCCGTCAGTATTTTGAACCTCAAAACCCAGCGCTTTAAGTTCTTTTTGAAAAAATATGGCCAATGTTTTTCTGTTTTCCGATGATTTCTCGGTAGCTTCAAAAAAATCAGAAAAAAGATTCAACGAAACCCTGTTGAGCCCTCCGAGCTCGCGCATCTTTTCTCTTCTGGGCATCTTAGGAGCGATTTCCGACCCAAACTTTTTAAAAAACAAGGCGAACGGCCAGAAATAGTTCAAAAAAGAAATGAAATCCCTGAAGTTAAAATAAGTTTTGGGCAATTTAATCTGCCAATCGTTGGGACAGGCTAGCATGCCTCCCCGAAGCGCCGGGAATTGTTTGTAAAGACTGAAAAAAGAAACATCGCCCGAGTTTCCGGTGCCGTCCAAAAAAGAATGAGCGCAATCTTCAATAATGACGAGGTCTGACCTCCCGCGGAGGTCGGACCTCAACGCATCAACATCGAAAGGCAACCCGTAGGTGTGACAGACTAAAATGGCCCGAGAGTTTGGAGTAATCTTTTTCTGGATTTCGTCGGTTCCGATATGAAATGTCTTGAGATTAATATCAAGAAAAATCGGCTTGATATTATATTCTTTCAAAATAGGATAAAAAATATCGCAGATATAGGCTGGTAAAAGCATTGCGGTATTCTGCAGATTCAATTTCTCAATAATCAGCCGAAAAGCGGTCCGGCCCATGTCGGTAAAGATAAGTTGCTTGGCGGGAAAGTAAGCAACAAGCTTCTGGGTGAGCCCCTCCAAATCAACAGATTTTACCAAAGATAATTTCGCCTTGATAAAACTTTTTAATTTTATCTGCGGGTGGACGAAATACATAATTTATAATTTATATTTTAATAAATAGGGACTGATCCTCTTAATGACAAATGAAGGCAAATATTTCCAGACATCCCTTAGAAAGCTGTCTTTCAGTTTTGACTCGCCGGGGTAGTTTTTCAGCTCAAAGATGGGAAAAGCTGCGGCTCCCCAGCGATTCTTGAAGTCGCCGATGGACGAACCCTTTCTAACGGCTCCGAAGTCAAACGTTTCAAAACCCTCTTGATGCTTCCGTTTCAACTCCGACCAGAGAACCAGCGTGTGCGCTCCCAGCTTCAGGTATTTTTCATCAAACCCGCACAAAAACGAATGGATGATTTTATCGCAGAGAAGAAAGACATTGCCGCCGACCGTTTTCTCTCCCCTTTTCACCAGTAAGATTTCGTCGCTTGGGCTGTCCAAAAAGAACTTAAAAAAGGAAAATGGATAAACTAGGGCTTTATGTTTTTTTAAACTTCTAACGTAAAAATCGTAGAGGGTCTTTAAATCATTTTCGGTTTTGCATTTTTCAACCGTCAAACCGCTTTCCATGGCCTTATTTTTCTGGCGATGGCGATTGCGGTCACCGACGGTTTCTACGTTTAAATTGCTGATGCCCTCAAGTAAATACGTTTCCCGCAAACTGTCCCTTACGTCAAAACCCTTGAAATAATTCAAAAGATAAGGATGAAAACTAATTTTAAACGGCGCCTTAAATTCTTCGAATAAGTCTTGCTGAAATACCTGGCCATCAATATCCTTAACAAGCGGCAAGGGGCCCCCATATTCGCAAAAAGGATGGGAAATTAATTTTTTTTCGGTTTTAGCCAAACTTAAAAGCGCTTCATTCTTCCACTTATAATGTTCAAATTTCATCCAGGGAAACTGCGACTCTAAAAACTCCTCCCACTCCCAAGAATGAAAAAAAGTTTTGAATAAGACCTTGCCCAGCAAATTTTGCCATTCCTTTTTATCTTCGATTTTTTGAAAATTACTGACCATTAATGAGATCGAAAATACTCGATGGTTTTTTGCAGGCTTTCTATCAGAGGTATCGGTTGATAATTGATGGCTTTTTTGATTTTAGAAAGATCGGGTTGGCGGTCGCGCATGTCTTCGAAGTTTTCGCCGTAGACCTGAGTATAAGGAATAAATTTAATTTTTGATCTGCTTTTTGTTAAATCGATGATTTTTTGCGCCAAATCCTTGATGCTGATTTTTTCATCCGATCCCACATTGAAAATCTGGCCGTATGATTTTTCTTGATTCCCCACAAGCTCGATCAAAGCATTAACCACGCTGCCCACATAGCCAAAAGCTCTTGTCTGCTCCCCGTCGCCATAAACCTCAACGGGTTCGTTGTTTAAGGCTTGTTTGATGAAACGCGGCACCACCATACCGTATGAGCCGGATTGCCTGGGACCTACGACGTTAAAGAGCCGGGCGATTATCACGGGCAAATTTTTTTCTTTGAAATAAGCCAGGGCCAAAAACTCATCCACCCCTTTAGACATGCCGTAGCCCCAGCGAGCATGATAGGCAGAACCGTAAATTCTGTCTGAATCTTCTTGAAACGGGATATTCCCATTCTTCCCGTAAACTTCGGAGGTTGAAGCTAATAGAACGGGCGTGCGCTGACGAACGGCTATTTTAAAAATTATCTCGGCCCCGAGAAGATTGTTTAAAAGAGAATCTAACGGTTTTTCCATGACTGTTTTGACCCCGACCGCAGCCGCTAAATGGTAAATCTCGTCTATCTTGGAAATAGTTTCTGAAACTAATTTTTCATCTAAAACAGAACCTTTGGTAAAATGGAAATTCTGATTGTCTTGCAAGTGTTTTATATTCTCCAGGCTGCCGGTAGATAAATCGTCAATAACAAAAACCTCTTCGCCTTTCTCGAGGAGTTTCTCTGCCAGATGCGAACCAATGAAACCGGCGCCACCGGTTACCAAAACAATTCTCTTTTTAGTCTCAGGCATGAGAAATTTTTAAGAGTTCTTTAAGGCCTGACTCTAAATTATATTCTGGCTGCCAGCCTAAAAATTTCTTAGCTAAAGAAGCGTCAGCCAGAGAGTGTTTGATTTCTCCTGACCGGGCAGGAATCCTGACAGTCTTTCCTCCGATTAATTCAGCCAATTGATTGACTGAATAGCTGCAGCCCGCTCCAATATTAAAAGCCTCGCCCTTACCAACCTGGCTTTGAGCGGCTAAGATATTGGCTCTGACCACGTCTTTAACATAGGTGAAGTCTCTGGTCTGTTCTCCGTCGTCAATAATCGTTAAAGGTTGTCCGTTGGCTTTTTGATGCAAGAAGATGCCGATGACCGTAGCATACGCTCCTTCTCTGGGAGCTCTGGGGCCGAAAACATTGAAATAGCGCAAAGATACGGTGGCTAATCCGTAAAGGTCGTAAAAAATTTTGCAGTAAAGCTCGCCCACGTATTTCTGCAGTCCGTAGGGATTGAGGGGCTGGGCAGGCATTGTTTCTTTGACGGGCAGTTCTGCTTGATTGCCGTAAATAGAAGATGAGGAAGAATAAATAACCTTTTTGACCTTGGCGTCGCGGCTAGCTACTAAAACATTCAGAGTGGCGTTCAAATTATTCTCGTGGGCAGCAATAGGGTCTTTGACAGAAAGAGGAATCCTGGGTTTGGCGGCCAGATGAAATACAAAATCTACTCCCTCAAAAAGAGGCTTGATGGCAGTAAGATCTCTTAAATCCAATTGATGAAACTCAGCCTTGGGATTTAAGTTTTCTTTCGCCCCGCCGGATAAATTATCAATAATAATGACCTGCTCTCCTTCTGCTATGAGGGCATCAACGAGATTGGAGCCGATAAACCCTGCACCACCAGTGACTAAGATTCTTGCCATAGTAAAAAATTAAAAACCTGGCCTCGTGCCTTTTTTCTCCGGGTCGTCAATCCCCTGCTGCCGCATCAGCTCATTGTTGATTTCCTCGGCAGTTTTATGGAGCTTCAAATCAATGCCTTTGGCATTGGCCAGCTGAATCAGCGCTTTGATGTCTTTGGGCAAGCATTTCCCCCCATACCCGCGAGCACCTTTGTGAAAAACATTAAGATGGGTTCGGCCGATTCTTTTGTCAGCAGCGGCAGCTTCCACCATGCGGTCATAATCAACCCCGATGGCCTGGCATAAATCATACATTTGATTGGCAAAACTCACCTTGACGGAAAACCAGGTATTGCCGAAGTATTTCACGGTTTCCGCTTCAACAGCTGGTAAAATCCTCTCAAAGGGCGCCAAGGGCAATAACTGCATCACGTCTCCAGCCACTGTCTGGGATTGCTCGGTATAGCCGACAATCTGCCTGTCAGGATAAGACATATCCTGATCTGCTGTTTCTTCGGTCAAAAACTCGGGGTTCATCAAAATCTTATGCTGGGGATATTTCTGCTGGAGAGCTTGAGTGGTTCCCGGTAAAACCGTGGATTTAATGACCACCACTTTTTCTCCGTTAAGCATGGTCAGGGTCTCTTCAACATAAGACAAATCAAACCCCTTGCCGTCTTTCAAATAAGGCGTGGGCACGCAAACAAAAACAATTTCCGCTTTGTTGATTTCCTCGGGCGACCCCAGTCCCTTGCCTTTGTCGTACAAAAAAAGCTCCAGCCCCTGCTTTTGTTCTAAATAGCGCTTCATAGCCCCTCCCACCATACCCACGCCCACAATGCCTACTTTGGTAAATCTTTTATACATCACTGAACTTGTTTAATTCAATTCTATAGTCTATTATATATACAAACAATTATCAATGTCAATTCATGTTTAAGATTCTCTTCCTCGTCACCCAGTCGGAAATGGGCGGAGCCCAGCGCTATGTTTTTGAAATAGCGCGTGGTTTAGACGCGCAAAAGTACGAAGTTTTGGTGGCCGCAGGCGAAGGCGATGGTGAACTTTTCAAAAAACTAGAACATACAGAGACCCGTTCTCTGTATCTTTCGCGGATGAGGAGAACGCCCTGGCCCTGGCAGGCTATTTTGGCCATCAGGGAAATATATGAGCTCCTCAAAAAAGAAAGGCCTGATATTTTATTTTTATGCTCCACCACTGCGGGGCTACTAGGCTCTCTTGCTTCAAAAATATATAAACTAAAAACTACAAACTACAAACTAAAAACTATCTATCGCATCGGTGGCTGGGCTTTCTGTGACCCGCGGGCTTTCTGGAAAAACTGGCTGATTCTTTTAGCCGAAAAATTAACGGCTCTTCTAAAAGACTTGGTTATCGTCAACTCGGAGATTGACCGAAAATTGGCTCTCAAATACAAAATTATGCCGGAAAGAAAACTGGTTAGAATCTACAACGGCATCGATATGAATTCTCTCAACTTCCTCTCCCGCGAAGAAGCTCGTAATGTTTTAAACGATTTAAGTGACTCCCGAAGTCACTTAATGGTGGGTTGTGTGGCAAATTTCTACAAAACTAAGGGATTAGAATATCTCATCGAGGCCGCGTCGAGGCTAAACCTCGACGGAAAGAGGTTTAGCCTCGTCATCATCGGCGATGGACGAGAAAGGCCAAAATTAGAAAAGCTCATTAAAAAATACCGGCTTCAAGAAAAAGTTTTCCTGGTCGGTCGCATGCCCGATGCCTATAAATATCTCAAGGCTTTTGATGTTTTTGTTTTGCCTTCTTTAAAAGAAGGCTTTCCCTGGATAATTCTGGAAGCTATGGCGGCCGGAATCCCGATTGTGGCCACCAAAGTCGGAGCTTTGCCCGAAATTCTTGATGAAGAGTTTCTAGTGACTCCTGGAAATGCCGAGGCCCTAGTAAAAAAAATAAACAGGGCGCTCGAACGCCCGACAAAACCCGAATTGAAACAAGAATTCACTTCCCAAAAAATGCGCAAAGAAACTGAAAAACTATTGCAAGGCCGCTAATTGTGCCTGAAGAAGTTGAATTAGTTGGTTGAGCAATTCGATAAGTTTCAATTGAAGTTCAACGATTAATTCGGCAATCGGCTTTTCGGTCGGGGTTGTCGGTTCGGTGGTGGTTGCCGCTTCCTCAATTTTCTCTGCCGGTTCCGGGGCTATCTCCTCGGGAGCGGGAACGGGCAGCGCTAAGGTTCGGGCCGCCGGGAAAAACGCCAAGCTTGAACTCATGCTTTCTCCTTTATCATTAAAAGCCACCACTCTCCGGCCGGAATATTCGGTATCAGGATTCAATCCCGTTTCATCAAGATAAGAAAGACCGGCTGCTTCGGTTCTGGCGACTTCTTTTAAGTTGCCATCTAAAATTTTGAAGCCGAACTCATTATCGGATGCGTCCGTAAAATACCACCTGATGGTTGACTCAGAAACAGCTTCGCCATTTTTAGCTATCGGAGAAGAGGGAACGGATGGTATGTTGGTGCCGGCTAAAATCATTCTCTCAAAACCGACAACTTTCTCATTGGTGGGGCCATTAAAAGAGGTGTCAGAAAAAACTGCCGCATTGACGGCCAATTCGAGCTTGATTGTTTTTCCGGTGTAGACGGTGGAATTAATATCTACCGTGACAAAAATCCTTTGCTGGGAAAAGTCTCCGCTAAATTCAGCGTCAAAAAAGGGCGAAGATGATTTCCTCACCCTTTCTGACTCATCGCCATCCCAGCCCGCCGAAGGGCCGTCTTCGTAAATTGTGATCTTAGAAATATCGTATTGCTGGATGGTGCCGGCATTAAGAATCTTTATCGAAGTTAATTTGGTGCTGGGCAGGGTTAAATCTAAAATTAAAACCTTGGTGCTCCCCGGCGGCACGGCATAGGTAGATTGGTTATTAACCTGAAAATCGCCGGCCGTGGAACCGTAAGCCACACCCGGAATTAAAACTAATAAGGCAATAAAAAATATCTTTGTCGTCATTAATTCATAGTAAAACAAAACAGCCAAAAGGAAAAGCCCCCTCTTCGGGGGCTTTTCACTTTTGTCTCTCGCGCCGTTTACAAGGAAAAACGTGAGAGAACCCAATTACTACTTACTCAAAGTGAGTGTCGCGGTCGGCAAACCGGAAACTTTGTAGTCCTGGCTCCAGTCGCTGGTACCCATTGAGTGGGTAGCGCCAGATCCGGACCTGTCTGACCAAATAAAGGTTGGAACAGTTGAGGTCACAGGAATGAAGTTGGAGCTGGTGTCGTCAGTGCTGGTATTATAATCCCAGCCACCTCCCATAAGACTTACAAAAGTACCGGTTGAAGTAGCCGTGCTTCTCTTAGCAATCTTGAAGGAAACTGAATCACCAGCTATGCCGTTTTGCGTAACGTCTCCTCTCAATTCATAGGTCTTGGTTTCGCCCGCAGCCACTATCTGCTCGGTCCTAGCCACAAAGCCAAGTCTCGTTCCCGCCGAAGAGTTCCAGACATACAAAGCGGTATCAGTGGTGGTCCCCAGAACCTCATCGCCAGTAGCTACGTTGTAAACCTTCATGGTACTCGTAGCGACCAACTTTATCGCATGGCCCGTATAGGTGCCGGTGGTGGTACCCATGTAAATACCATCCGTAGAACTGACAGCATTGCCAGTATTAGTACCTGCTGAAGTCGGGCTGTAGCCGACGCTGTAGACAACAGAATTGACCGTGACCGAACCTGACACGTCAAAGGTTACTTTCTTCCAGCCAATCGCGCCCTTGCTGTCAGCCGTCACTGTCCATCGATAGAGCGTCTTTTCGCCAGCGCCCAAAGCAGTGCTTGGCAAAGAAGCTGCAGCTATCGTGGGTTTGGACTGGTGAAGAATCTGTGAGTTGCCGCAAATCGCTGCTGATGGCTGAGTAGAATGATCAATATTTACGCCAGAACTTACTCCGACAGCCACAGTGCTTGAAGCTAAGCAAAGTGTCGAATCGTCACCGGTTGTCACGCCAGCCTGGTCAACTGTCTTTACTCCGCTAAGGTTAGCTTTGACAGTTAAGGTCTTAGTCGTACCGGCCGGTATTCTCCAATAACCGCCCACCGGCAAGCTGAACGTAGTAGAAGACCAATCCTGGCCAGCGTTAACTAAGGCCTGGGCTACTCCTAACTGGGCAGTGCCGTCCCACAAACTGATGGCCGTAAAGTCATTATCCTTAAGAGAAGATGAACCCTGTCTGTCAATGACAATGGTTTTAACATCAATATCTTCTCTGGAAGCAGTAAAGTCAATCTTAGCGTAAACCACATCTGATCGGCCGACGCCGCTTGAACCAACCGTAACTATCGCTGTATCTGGAGTATCAGCTGAAGCGGAAACGGCTAAGGTGCCCGCTGAAGCTAAAGTAATATAGCTTATTGCGGCCCCGCCATCAGTGTTGGTAGTGAAGTTAACTCCGCCGATAGCGCTGGAATAATTTAAGGTAGTGGTTGGAGTGCTGTTAGAGTCAAGACCGGTAAAGACCACATCCCGCGTTCCGACTGCATTATTAGTCATTTGGGTTAAGTCAGAAGAACTGGCAATACCCAAAGCAATCGTGTCATTGCTGTCTGCGGTTGACGGGATATCGGCCTTAACGGTGATTGTCTTTTGCTGACCCTTAGTAAGGGTAATCCCTAAAGAGTTCAAGAAGTCAGAGGCCGTGAATGTTACCGTGGTCGCTGTCGTAGAATCCCAACCCTTCTTGGTGGTTAATCTGGTCGTGCCGTCGAAAAGGGCAATATTGGAAAGGTTGTCCTGGTCGCCATAGTGATAACCATCGCCACCCTGGGTAGAAGATCCGGTTAATTTAACCCTGGTTACTCTGACATCTTCAGCTGAACCGGCCGTCATCACCAAACCGACTATTGGAACTTCGGTGGATCCAATAATAACCGTCTGGTCGCCGGGAATAGCCGCAGCCGAAATGCTCAAAGAGCCTTCGCCAACAGCCATAGTTTTTCCTCTGACAACCGCGCCTGTTTCAGTAATAGAAGCAGACGAAGAAACACCGGTACTTGTGATATCACCAGCAGTCGTTGGAGTAAATTCGAAGTAACCTCCAGCAGCCGGTAATGTGGTACCAGTTGGAATGTCAGCTATTACCTTTAAGGTAACGGTTTGCGAAGCGGGTACGGTCAAATTAAAGCTGAAAGCAACCGTGGCTCCGCCATCAGCGTCAGTAGAGCCCAATTGGGTCCCGTCTGACTTCAAAAGTTTGACATTGGTAAAGTCGTTCGCAACAGCATTAGTGCCATCTGATTGTTCAAGAGTAATACTCAAAGCTGAAACAGTAATGTCTTCTCCGGAATTAGCTGTTAAGTTGAATCTCATCATTTCCTTGCCGGTCGAACCTTTCATGTAGGTTTGAGCGGCCGGAGTTTGAGAAGACAACGAAGCAGATAAAGCGCCGTTGGCTGCGATGTCGTGAACATTGCCATTGCCCGAAGTCAAAACGATATTGGTCGTGCTTTGGGTAATGTCGTATTTTGAATCCAAACCATCAATCCAGATATCGCTGTAAGCAGCAATATCCATATCTACGGTCTTGGTCGCATCAGCGCCGCTTGGAATATCAGCCTTGACCTGGATGGTTTTATTTGAAGATTTCGCGACATCAAACAAACCGGTTGAATCGTAACCAACGCTGTTGGAACCAAAGGTGGCGTAAGAACCAATCAAGGAAACCGGACCAGCTATTTGGGTACTCCCATCCCAAAGCGTGATATTGGAAATATCAGTCGCCGAACCCGAACCATTGTTGAGTTTTAACTTAAGTTTAACCACTTTTACTCCCTCTATTGAACCTGCCGAGAACTTGAAAGCCGACATTAATCGGTTGGAAGTTCCCTTAACATAGTCCTGGGCAGAAGGATTCAAAGAAGCGTCAACATTAACAGTTAAACTGCCTTGCCCAATGGTCATCTCTTGACCGGTCTGTTTAGAGAAAGCAGCTGTGTCGCTAGCCGCAGCTTCAATCGCGCCTCCCGAGTTAGCTCCGTAAGCTGTGATGTCGGTATACTGGGTAATTTCAAACTGAATTGTCCTCGCGGTCCAGATACCCGAAGCCACGTCGGCGTAAGCGTAAATGATCTTGGAAGCCCCGGCTAAAATCTCAAGCGGGCTGCTTGATAAATCAAAGACAGCTTGATTTTGAGAATCTATAGTCGGAATAGTGCTGCCAATTTGAGCCCCAGCGTATTTCAATTTGACGTTGGAAACATCGGTTGCAGCCGCTGAACCAACGTGGGTGATAGCAATTTTGTGGATGTTGACCGCTTCAGTAGAGCTCGCTTCAAATGTGAAAGCGGCTATTTCTTGTTCGGTCGCTCCGGATAGCAGAGTCGCGGCCGCTGGAGAAGCATTTTTTACAACAAATAATTCACCAACGGAAATTCCCGCAATCGTTAAGGCCTTGCCGTTAATCGGGAAGGTCCCGGTCAGAGTTGCGGTAGAAGTAATATCAGCCGCAGAATCTATCCCCAATACGATACTGTCACCAACCGTGGCCGTTCCTTTGGCCGCGATGCTTACTTTCACCGTCAAATACTTGGTCGCCCCGGCTGGGATTGTCCAGGTAAAATTGGAAAAAGTCGCCTTGTGGGTGTTCGTATTTAAGGCCTGCGAAGAGCCGATCTGAGTCGTGCCATCAAAAAGTTTGATGGCCGAAACATCAGCGTCAGCGGCCACTCCGCCTCGCTTGATGATGATTTTTGAAACCGCGTAATCTGCTGTACCACCGGTAAATTTAATCTTGGTGATAACAGCGTCTGTCGCAGCTAGAGCTATCTGTTTGGCTTCTGGCGTGTCAACCGCTAAAGATACGGTCGCGGTGGTTGAAATAGGTGTAGTTGGAGTGGTCGGAGTTGTCGGAGTTGTCGGAGTGGTCGGAGTGGTCGGTGCGCCCAATAGCGTATTTAATTTAGCTATTGATTTGGCGCCGACAAAACCGGTACCAGCGGTTAAACCCAAAGGAGTTAAAACTTCGCTGGCATATTTATCCTGGAATTTGACAACTGCGGTTTTGGTCAAAGGACCAAAGTACAGGGTTTCATTACCGGAAGAACCTACACCCGAAGCCGCTACCTGGGTGTCAGCGGATGAATTCAAAGTTATTTGCAAACATTTGACATCATCGCCGCTTGAACCGATAGTCAGGTTTCTGGTGAAAGAACTGATAGCACAGCTAACAGTGCCACCGCCTTCAAGTGTAGATAATTGAGCCTGCAATGCCACTATTTGAGCCATTAAGCTATCGATCATCGCCTGCAGTTCAGCAGACGTTAAAGCGCCTACCGGCAAGGCCCAAACAGCAATAGAAATGGTCGAAACAATCGCTACGATCTTTTTTGTTATATTAGTCATTTTTTATTTTGTGTATTTTTTGTAGTTAATGATTATGTACGCGTCGTTGTCGACCATCTTTTAGGATAACGACTGTCAAAATTCAAAGTTATTGATTGGACAAGAGCAAAATTTTTACCAAAGCCTCCAAATAGTCGCCTTCTAAATAAGCCAACCGAGCTTCCTCAAAAAATTGAGATTGCTGTTCGGTTAAGCTTCTTTCCTCTAAATCTTTCAGTTCTCTTTCCACCAATTTAGCTAAGGCATTCTCCAGCGCCCCGGTATCGCCGATGACCACTCCTAAAACGGTTTCTATTTTTTGCTTATTCTCTTCCAGCTTCTGGGTTTCAATGGCGATTTCTTGAAGAATCAGCGCATCTGAACTGGTGACGCTGGTATTCATGGCCACTAAATCTTGGACGGCTTGAGCCATGCTGGTCTGGAATTCCTTGATAGCCGGATCCAGGCTTCTGACCTGGTTGGCTTGAGCAATCCTGCTTAATTCATCCAAGCGCTTATTAGCCAGCTTTAACTGGGTTTTCGGCTTCTCAATGTTTGAAGTAAAAGCCACTTGAGCTGTCTCGGTCATTTTTTTAACCGAGAATAACGTGTCTCCGGGCACTGTCTTCTGGGTAAAACCAAAAAGCCCGATAACCACCAAGACAGAAATAATCGGGGCAAAGGCTAATTTGTATCTAAAAAGCGGGAAGAATGAGAGTAAGCCGGGCTTGTCCGCCTTCGCCAAGGCTTCGGTGGGTTCGGCTAAAATCCTGTTTTTAGCCAAAATAACCCAGTCTTGTCTGGGTTTAATGTCGCACAATTCTTTCAACTGGCGCATGAGTTGTGGCTCGTCCATTACACTAATTATGACGGAAAAACAGGCCTTTTGTTACAGTTAGCTTTTAAGTACCTCCCGAGGGTATTTTAAATTTTAAACACCCTCGGGAGGTGTTTATTCTCTCTTTACGCTATTTGAGCTCGTCTTTGAGGGCCTTTAGAGCCCGGTGAATCAGCACCCTACAGGTGCCTTCCGGCTTATTGAGGATTTTAGCTATTTCCGGCACCTTAAGCTCGTCTAAGTAGTACCAGATAATCACTTCCCGGTAATCATCGTTTATTTTAGCCAAAGCTGCCTTAACCTGGCCTAAATCAGACTGCAGCCAGGCCTTTTCCTCTAAATCCTGGCTTGAAGCAAGCGTAGGCGCATATTCCATGGAAATCACTTGGTTTTTGCCTGCCTCCCTATAATGGTCAACCAGCAAATTACGGGCAATTTGGTATAAAAAGGCCTGGATGTTGTCAATCTTGTTTCCGCCTTTAAACGACTGCCAACCCCGTAAAAAAACCTCGGAACACAAATCTTCGGCTATTTCTGGCGATTTAACCTTTAAAAAGATAAAACGAAAGATTTTATCTATGTATTTGTCGTAAATGTCACTATAAGTTTTACGGGAATTGGACATATTAATTGGACATTTCTACTATAAATGCGACATTGTACTATAATGTCGCATTTCTCAAGATATAGCAAGCTCCCCGGCCGTTGCCGGTTTTGACAATCAGCCCGGTCTGGCTGAAATCCTCCAGGTCGCGCAGAATGGTCCGGCGGTTGGTGGCCGGGAAAATCTTGATTAAATCGCCTACTTTAATCTTATTATTCTTTGCCAATGTCTCTAAAATCCTTTGTTTGCGTTTTTGAGTTGTCCGAGGTTTTTCCACAGTTTTTCCTCTCCTTCGCCACGATACTCCATCATTACCTAATAAATCAGGTAGCGAAGGAGAGTCCTCCGAAGCCTTGGCGAAGGAGGACCCATGGCTACGGAGAGCTCCGCTTTCTTGCGAAGAAAGCTTCGCAATCCTCTCATATTCCCACCTAAGAACCGAGAAATTCCTCGTATCCACCCAATTTTGAGCTTGAGCTTGCTGAAAATAGTCTTGAAGCGTTTTAATCAAGCAGGCAAGATGCTCGTTCTGGTCAGTAAGCAGACTAACCAGGATTTCATCGGCTGTTTGCCTGATGTCGCGTTTCAGCCCTGCTTCCTTTGGAAAAAGCTCGGTCACCCTGTAGACCGCCCAAGTCAGTTTAATGTTAAAATCAGTAGACATAATGTCGCATTTTCTTATTCTATAATTGCGACATTGGGGTGTCAAGCAACGAGTCCCGCCTTATGCGGGACGAAGTTAAAGATGAAGGAAAACTCCGAAGGAGGCAAACTTCATCGCCCAAAAAAATAGGGCAAGAGCTTCTGGAAACCGGCTCTTGCCCTTAAGATGCGCCCTTATAGCGCTCTTTCAGCCTCGCTAGGGCCCTTGCCCTGGCCCTTTCTTTCCCCTGCCAACAAGACGCTATCTTCTGCTCTATAACAGACTGCGAGACAATACAATAACCTCCTTTGTTTAGTTCGTCCTCAACCCGTTGCCCTACCTCTTCCAAAGATTTAGCTGTACGCACTACATCTTCTATCAAATCTAAGGGATTCTTCACTTCTTTTATCAACCCTCCTTTTTTTGATAATTTTTCATTTTACCACGTTTCCCAGATTTCGTCAACGCAGACAGGTAATGTATACAGACATATTGCACTTTTCTAGGTAATCTGGGGGCATATGAAAACTATGCCAAAATCTACCAAAGAA
>MHMH01000017.1 GCA_001819335.1 Candidatus Nealsonbacteria bacterium RIFCSPLOWO2_01_FULL_43_32
GTTTTGGCCATATTTACACACATATACCGAAACTATATCAGCTTCGGTAGAACCCGCCATATGTCTGTATACATTACCAATTACTATTGACAAGGTTTTTATAATAGAGTATAATAGAGGATTAAAAATAAAAATAGTTCCAGAACTGGGGGTAGGAATTTCTCTTAGTCCGGACGGGCTGGCGCGAGCGAGCCTGTTCCTCGGAGACGTTCTAAACTTTATGTTCCCAAGCTAGAGTGCCCCCAGCTCCGGGGCTATTTTTATCCTTCGACTTCGCTCAGGATAACCCTGAGTTTATCAAAGGGTTATTTAGCCGACAACTCTCTCTACCTCTTCCAGAGTGGTCAGGCCTTTCAAAACTTTTCTCAGGCCGTCTTGCTTCAGGGTAACCATGCCTCTTTTAACGGCTAAATCCCTTAAGGCGGCCATGGCCGGGTTAACCAGAATCAGCTTTTCTATCTCATCGTCAATTAATAATATCTCAAAAATACCGATTCTGCCTTTGTAGCCGGTGAAATTACAAAAGGCGCATCCCTTTGCCTGAGGGATTTTTATGTTTTGGGGAACTTTTTTCAGCTCTGCCTTGAGAAGGCTTAACTCTTGAGCCGTCAGCTTTCTTAGCAGGCGGCATTTGGGGCAAACCTTTCTAACCAATCTTTGAGCTACTACCAGATTAACGGCCGGGCCGATGTTGGAGGGTGCAGCGCCTAGAGCAATTAACCTGGCGACCGTGCCAGTCGCATCATTGGTATGCAAGGTGGTCAGCACTAAGTGGCCGGTTAAAGCAGCCTGGAGAGCTGTTTGGACCGTTTCCAGGTCCCTGATTTCACCGACTAAGATGACGTCCGGGTCCTGCCTCATGATTGATTTTAGGCCCGAAGCAAAATCATAGCCTTCTTTGACCTGCGTTTGCGAAACATCCTTTAAATGGTATTCAATCGGGTCTTCAATCGTGATGATTTTAATCTCTGTAGTCTGGATTCTTTTTAAAAAAGCATAAAGCGTGGTGGTTTTGCCACTGCCGGTGGGGCCGGTTACAATAATCATGCCGTTCGGCTTCTTGAATTCTTTTTTAAGAATCGCCAACGAATCGTCTGGCAGGCCCAGTTCCTCCACCTCAATCAAGGCTTTGGGATTTAAAATCCTTAAAACCAGCGTTTCGCCGTTCTCGGCCGGCAAAGCGGAAACCCTAATTTCAATAGCTAGGCCGTCAGGGGAAACAATGGAAAAACGGCCGTCCTGGGGCCGGTTAGCAGTGTTTAGTTTTAATTTGGCCAATAACTTGATGCGGCCGATCAAGGCCTCGGCTGATTTTTTATCAATTGAGAGCACCTCCTGCAGCAGGCCGTCAATCCTAACCCTGATTTTGGTTTTTTCTTTCTGCGGTTCGAAATGAAGGTCTGATGCTTCAAGGTCGATTGTCCCTCGTAAAATAATTTCTAAGACCTCGCTGGTGTTCTTGCTTAAATTTAAAGATTCTTCGATTTTTTCTTTGAATTCGGCAATGTTTTTTATGGGTTGAGAGGAGACCATTATAAGATTTTTAATATTTTTTCTTTAACCAGGGCCAAGTCGCTTTCTTTGGTGGAAAAAAGCACGCCCTCTCCCCTGGAAACGCCTTCGTAATTTTCCAAGATTTTCTCAACCAAGCCAGGTTTGGTAGAATAAAAAACACCCCTGATGGTTACGGGAGAAGCATGTGATTCCCAAAGAATCAGCAGGTTGGGCAAATAGCGGAAATTGAATTTCAGCTCTTCAATCGTAAAGCCCAGGTCCTTGGGATGCACGTTAGATTCCTGGAAGTCGGCTGCGGTTAGGGCAACATCGTAAAGCTCTTTTTCCTTGTCAAAGTTCAGTTTTTCCAAGATTCTGCCTAAAAACTTTATTTGAGCGATACTTTTTTGTTTATAAAGATGCTGGATGATCTTCTGGTGGTCTGCTCCTTGGTTAATCAAATAAGCCGAAGTTTCAAAGGTTTTCGGTTTGGTTTCAGGGTTGCGGAAATTTCGCGAAGCGCAGATAATGCCGGTCAAAAGACAGGTGGCCACGTTTCCTTGGATCAGCTCTGGTCCCAAGGCTTTAATCAGGTTCAAGGAGATTTCCGCTAAGGATTTGGTCGTTTCTATGAGGTTAACCTCCCCGAAGTTTTCATTTGAGGGCTGATTGTCGATATTGAGAACGGGCGCATGGTAAGCGCTCAATTCTTGAGCGGATTTTATTCCCAAGGCGATAACCAGGTCCGGGTTTTGGCCCAAGGTTGAGAAAGCCACGTCGTGCTGGCTGATTTTGCCTTGCTTGAGCGTCAAATAAATCTTTAACCCTTTTTCGTTTTTTTCATAGCGCATTTCGCCGATTTCTTTTTCCGAACCGTCAATGGAAATCACGAAATCTTTGGAGCTGAAGGGCTCCAAGTTGGCCAGAAATTGGAAGTTTTCGGGGATTTTATCTATAAGGACGTTTGCATTTTTGCCTAATTTTCTTAAAGTAAAAAGAAGCGCCAAAGCGCTGCTCAAACTGTCGCCCAGCGCCAGCATGCCCGGGGCAATCAAAACATTTTGAGACTCATTAATTAAATTTTTGACTTGGTCTAAAGCGTCCATCTTATCTTTTAAGCTTAGCATGAACCACAAATTTTTTACAAGCAATTCTTCGCAGACAAAGAAAGTAGGCCGGGCACTGGCTGCCAAAATTCTTAAAACCAAATCAGGCAAGAAGGCTTTTATTATTGGTCTGGTGGGGGACCTCGGCAGCGGCAAAACTACCTTTCTGCAGGGCTTTGCCCAAGGCCTGGGGCTAAAGAATAAAATCCTAAGCCCGACCTTCATTATTATGAGAAGGGTTGGCCATTTCTATCACATTGATTGTTACCGGATTAAAAACCCCAAAGAGATGCTCGCTTTAGGTTTCAAGAAAATTATCGCTAATCCCAAGAACATCATCGCTGTGGAATGGGCCGACCGCATCCGCAAGATTATGCCTGTTAACACTATTTGGGTTGAGTTTGAACTTCTGAGCGAAAAGAAAAGAAGAATCGTGGTAAAATAAGAACATACAGAGAACGGGTCTCTGTACGCTCAAAAATATGCCGTATCGTAAAGAAAAGTTTATCAACGAAGGCGTTTATCATATTGTTCTTAGGGCTCTTGATGATAACTTGATTTTTAAGAACATAGACGACCATTATCGGGGAATTTTTTCTATTTATGAGTTTAATACCACAAAAGCGGTGATTATTAGAGATAGGAGAAAAGTTCGTTCTCACGTCAAGAAAATTTTAAAGAAGGCCAACAGGGATCCGCGTTTTGCTACCGATTCTCGCGAAAAAATACTAGAAATCTTAGCTTTTTGCCTTATGCCAAACCACATCCACTTATTAGTAAGGCAATTAAGAGAGGGTGGAATTATCAAGTTTATGAGAAAATTTGGTGCGGGCTACGGAGGATATTTTAATAAGAAATATAGTCGTAAGGGGCATGTCTTTCAGGGTAACTTCAAGTCAGTTTTTATTAAGAATGATGAACAATTGAAAGTAGTGTGGGCGTATATTCACGCCAACCCTATTTCTTTGGTATGGCCAAAGTGGAAAGAGCGAGGAATCGCTAATTTCGGGAAGGCTTCAAAATTTTTAGAAAATTACAAGTGGTCGAGCTATTTGGATTACCTCGGAGTAGCTAATTTCCCTTCGGTTACTGGAAGGGAATTCATTTTAGAGATAATAGGTGACCAAAGCAAATGCAGAGAATTTTTAGAGAATTACATAAAATATAAAGGCAGGGTTAAGGAATTCCCAGCCCTCGTCTTAGAATGAAAACATACAAAGAACGGGTCTCTGTATATTTTAATAGAAATGAGAAATGAGTAAATACGAAGTCGTTATTATCGGCGGAGGGCCTGCCGGGTTAAGTGCCGCCCAAGTACTGGCCCGTGGAGGCAAAAGAGTATTATTGATTGAAAAAAATCAGAGAATTGGGCCAAAAATCTGTGCCGGTGGTTTAACGTCTCAGATATTTAGCCTTGGTCTCCCCATAGAATTAACGGATAGGCAGTTTTTTTCTTTTAATGTTCATTGTTTTAATAAACTAATTGAGATAAAAGACAAGAGACTATTATTGGCTACCATAAATAGGAGTAGGTTAGGTCAATGGATGTTAGGTCAGATTCCAGGAGGGGTAGAGATATTTACCGATTCGAATGTCACCGAGATTAGAGAAACGTCGCTTTTGCTTGATAACGATAGAGAAATTTTATTCGACTACTTAATTGGGGCAGATGGAAGTTTATCGTTAGTAAGGAAGTACCTTAATCTTCCTATCAAGAAAATCCTAATTACTCTTCAGTGCAATATCGCTAAAAAATTTGAAACGCTCCAAATTTTTTTTAATCCAAATACCATTGGTCCAGGTTATTTTTGGATTTTTCCCCACAAAGACTATACCTCTTTTGGCGTTGTTACGGATTCAAGGGCCGGAAGAGTTAAAAATCTTTTAGAGAATTTTAAGATATGGCTAGAGAAAAATGGGATAAATTTTAACGAAGGAAACTTACAATCTCACCCTATTAATTTTGACTTTAAGGGTTTTCACTTCGGAAATGTTTTTTTAGCGGGCGATGCCGCTGGCCTTGCATCTGGTTTGACAGGAGAGGGGATATCCCAAGCGATTTTATCTGGTAGGGAAATTGCTCAGAAGATCCTAGACCCGAGCTATGACACTCCACTGATTAAGAAAATTTTAAGAAGAAAAACAATAGAGGAAACATTGGGGATGGCTTTAATTTTTAAGGTTTTAAAAAGTAAAAAATTAACAGACTTCTTTTTTAAAAAATGGTTTTTAAAATCGTGGTAGAATAAAACTATGGTAGATAAAAAGTGCCTCATCGTTATTGACAGCAATTCCGTTATCCACCGGGCCTTTCATGCCCTGCCACCCCTAACCACTAAAAAGGGGGAGATAGTGGGCGCTGTTTATGGGTTTTTGTTGGTTTTTTTAAAAGCCATTAAAGAATTTCAACCGGATTTTGTCGTCGCTTGCTTTGACGTGAAAGGCCCGACTTTCCGCCATGAAAAATATAAAGAATATAAAGCCAAAAGAGCCAAAGCTCCGCAGAGTCTTTACGATCAGATTCCTATCGTTAAAGAAGTGCTCGAGGCCTTTGGCGTGCCTATTTTCGAAAAGCAGGGGTTTGAAGCAGATGATATCATCGGCACTATTGCCAAGCTCTCTCCCATAGAAACCATTATTGTGAGCGGCGATTCGGATAATTTTCAGCTGGTTGACGCTAAAACTAAAGTTTATGCCCTAAGAAAAGGCGTCAAAGACACGGTTTTATATGACGAGGCGCTGGTTACAGAAAAATATCAGGGGTTAAAACCAAAACAGCTGGTTGACTATCGCGCGTTGAGAGGCGATCCGACCGACAACATCTCCGGGGTTTCGGGCATAGGCGAGAAAACAGGCATGGACTTGATTAAAGAATACGGCACTTTGGAAAATATTTACGATAACATAGCATTGATTACTGCTAAAATCAGAGAAAAGCTGGCTCAACAAAAAGAGAAAGCCTTTTTCAGCCGGGAGTTGTCTGAAATTTATAAAGACGTGCCGCTTGAATTTAATTTAGAGGCCTGCCGCTGGTCTAATTACGACAAGGCAAAGGTTACTCAATCTTTGCAAAGCCTCGGCTTCCTCAGTTTAATCCCTCGTCTTCCATAAGTACCCTCGGGAGGTGTTTATTTGGTTTTTTGCTTGCCCTGAGTTTATCGAAGGGGTAAAATAAAGTATTATGCCGGAGTTACCCGAGGTAGAAACAATTAGGGGGCAGTTGGGTAAAGAAATCATCGGCCGGAAGCTTGACGGCCAAAAGATTGTCGGCGTGCGTCGCCGGGCCAAGATTTTGATGATTGATTTCAGCGACGGTTCCAGTTTGATTTTCCATTTAAAGCTGACCGGCCAGCTGATTTTTAACGGTCAGCCCTCAAAATATACCCGCCACATTTTTAAATTTGATGACGGCTCGCAATTAGTGTTTAACGATATGCGCAAGTTCGGCTGGTGGAAGAAAGTTCAAGATACTAAAGAGATAGAAAAAGCATTTGGCCCCGAAGCTTTAGAAATTAGCCTCGGAACTCTTAAAAATCTTTTAAAGAAACGGCCCGACGCCAAGATTAAACCATTATTAATGGACCAAAAACTGATTGCCGGTATCGGCAATATTTATTCAGACGAGATTTTGTTTGCCTCCAAAGTCCAACCATTGCGCCGAGTCAAAACTCTCCACACAAAAGAAGTCGAGTTAATCTGGCGGAATATCAAGAAGATTTTGCAAGCAGCCATTAAATACCACGGCACGTCCGAAAGGTCGTATGTCGATGCCTACGGGCAGAAAGGCAGTTTTCTCAAGCGCCTTAAGGTTTATCAAAGAGAGGGTAAAAAGTGCTTCCGTTGCCCCGGAACAATTAAAAGAATCAAAATCGGTTCCAGATCCGCGCATTTCTGCCCCAGGTGTCAAAAGTTATAACATATAAATCCTATATCGGAGAGGGGTCGGGAGAACCCTACGGTTCTCCCGTATAGGAAAACAGGCTTTCGGTTAAACCAGGTTTAACCGAAAACGTTAGAAACCGAGGGTTTCTAAAGAGCGAACCCACAAAAGGTGAGCGATTAACCTGGTACTACCACTATGTTAATTTTTCTTTACGGAGAAGACTCGTATCGGTCAAAAGAAAAGCTTAATGAGATTCTTGACCGCTACAAAGAAAGCCATAAAAATGAGCTGAATTTAAGGCGATTTGAGGGCGAGAATTTGGAATTTCAGGACTTAAAGAACGAACTCCAGACCATGCCCATGTTCAAGGAAAAGAAGCTGCTGATTTTGAGCAATGTTTTTAACAATAAACCGTTCAAGGAAGAATTTCTTAAGAATGCCGACAAGCTGGCCGAAGCCAGCGACGTGCTCATCTTTCACCAGGACCAGGACCAGGCCGTGCCAGCCACCGACTCTTTGTTAAAATTCCTCAAAAAGAAAGCCACGGCCCAGGAGTTCCAGCCCTTGAGCGGGCTGAAGCTGAAAAACTGGCTGAAAAAAGAATTCAGCAGATATGGAGCGGAGGTTGAGCTTCAAGTTTTAGACAAATTGATTGAGTTTGTGGGCAGCGATCTCTGGCAGCTTAACAACGAAATAAAGAAATTGGCTGCTTTTAGAAAGGGCGGGAAAATCGGCGTCAAAGACGTTGAACTTCTGGTTAAATCAAAAATTGATACGGATATTTTCAAAACCATAGACGCTCTGGCCCAGGGCCGCAAAAGGCAAGCTTTGCATTTGCTGCACCAGCATCTGGAAAAGGGGGAGAGCCCGGTTTACCTTTTAGCCATGATCAACTATCAGTTCAGAAATATTCTTGAAATTAAAGATTTGCTTGAGAGGGGCTTGCCCCTGAGCCGCTCTTTACTTCATCCTTTTGTGGCTAGAAAAAGTTTTCAGCAGGCCCAGCGTTTCAGCTTTGATGAGTTAAAAAAAATCTACCGCAAGATTTTTGAGATAGATTACGGCATGAAGACCGGCAAAATAGAGCCGCAAACCGCTCTGGACCTGTTTATTTCAGAGATTTAAAGATTCTCGATTTTTGTCGGGCGGCTGCATTTTTCTTAATGACGCCTTTTTTAGCCGCTTTATCCAAGGCCTGGTAGATTTCAGGCAAAAGCTTTTTGCCCTCGTCGATTTTCTTCTGGGAAACCAAAGTCCTCACCTTTTTGACCAGGTCTTTTATTTTGAAATAATAATTAAGATTCCTTTTTTGACGCTTTAAGCTCTGTCTTAAAGCTTTTTTGGCTGCTTGTTTAATCGGCATATCTTATTTATTATCATCCTTTAAGTTTTTAATCAAGTCGCGGATTTCAGAAGCTCTTTCAAAGTCCAGGTTCTTGGCGGCCTGGGTCATTTCTTTTTCCAGCAGCCTTTTGTCTTGAATAACGGAAAATTCAAGACCGACTTCCTTTTCTTTGTCAACGAATTGCCAGTCTTTGATGGTTTTAACAATCGTTTGAGGCGTGATGCCATGTTTTTTATTATACGTTTCTTGGATGCGCCGTCTTCTGGAGACTTCTTTAATGGCCTTTTTTATGGAAAGGGTTTTTTTATCAGCGTACATTATCACTTTTCCTTCAATATGCCGGGCCGCTCGGCCCATAGTTTGGATTAAAGTGGTTTCGTTTCTTAAAAAACCTTCTTTGTCGGCGTCCAAAATGGCGATTAAGCTGACCTCGGGCAAATCCAGGCCCTCTCTTAAAAGATTAATGCCCACGAGCACATCATATTTGCCCTCCCTGAAATCTTTTAAAATAGCTGGCCTTTCCAGGGTTTTAATTTCCGAATGAAGGTACTGCGTTTTAATGCCCGCTTCGATCAAGTAATCGGTTAGAGCTTCGGACAATCTTTTAGTCAAAGTAATGACCAGGGTTCTTTGATTTTTCAGCACCCTGGTTTTAATCTCTTCGATTAAATCTTTAACCTGGCCTTCGGTGCGCCTGATTTCAATAGACGGCTCCAGCAAACCCGTGGGCCGGACCAGTTGTTCAATAATATGAAGGGCTTTTCGTTGTTCGTACGGCCCGGGCGTGGCTGAAACATAAACTACTTGGTTAACGTCTTTCTCAAATTCCTCGAAGTTTAAAGGCCGGTTATCCAGGGCCGAGGGCAGGCGGAAGCCGTATTCAATCAGCACTCTTTTTCTGGCCCGGTCGGTGCTATACATGGCGTGAAGCTGGGGAATGGTCATATGAGATTCATCAATCATGGTTAAAAAATCCTTGGGGAAGTAATTAAGCAAGACAAAAGGGGTTTGGTTCGGTTGTCTGAACTCCAAATGTCTGGAATAGTTTTCAATGCCGTGGCAAAAACCGGTTTCTTTGAGTATTTCCAAATCATAATTGGTACGCTGGGCTATTTTCTGGCCAGCGACTAAATTTTTTTCTTTCTTAAACTTCTTAATCTGTTCTTGCAGTTCAAGCTGGATATTGCCCAGGGCAATGCTTAGTTTGTTTTGGGGCGTTATCCAAAAATGGGCTGGGAATATCCTGCACGCCGGGCTTATGATTTTATCGCCTGAAATTTCAATCCTTAAAACCTTTTCGCCGGTGACCAAATAAACCTCAATCGTATCTCCCCTGACCCGAAAAGTCCCGGGTTTGAATTCAATATCGTTTCTTTGGTATTGCAGAGCGACCAGATGGGCGATCAAATCTTTTCTTTTAATGATTTGCCCGGGTTTTAATTCCAAAGAAACTTGTTGGTAGGCTTCCGGCGAACCGATATTGTAGATACAAGAAACCGAAGCAATAATAATTACATCTTCCCTGGTTAACAAATCCTGGGTCGCGGCATGGCGCAGCCGGTCGATTTCTTCGTTAATCCTGGAGTCTTTTTCGATATAGGTGTCGGTCTGGGGGATATAAGCCTCGGGCTGATAGTAGTCGTAGTATGAAACAAAATAGTGGACCGCATTGTGGGGAAAAAATTCTCTAAATTCCTGATAGAGCTGGGCAGCCAGGGTTTTGTTGTGGGAGATAATCAGGGTCGGCTTCTGCGTTTTTTCAATCACTTGAGCTATGGTAAAGGTTTTGCCGGAGCCGGTCACACCCAAAAGCACCTGGTCCCTGACCCCGGCTTTTAAGTTTTTCACCAATTTTTCAATGGCCTGCGGCTGGTCGCCCGTCGGCTTGAATTTTGAGACTAATCGGAACATAGCTTTTTAATTTTACGCCAGATTTCCCCTTTTTTCAAATACGAGCTAACATTAAATAGAAGCGAAGAAGATTTCATCTTCTTCTTCAACTTCACTTTTATCTAATAAAAGTTCGTTATATGAAGCAATTAATCAAAAAAATCATGCCGGCGTTTTTGCTGGGCTGGTATCACTTGGGACTGGCTTTTTTAGGCGCTGTTTTATATGGGTTTCCTTCAAGAAAATTAAGGGTCATCGGCGTGACCGGCACCAACGGTAAAACGACCACGGTGAATTTTATCACCGCAATTCTGGAAGAGGCGGGCTATAAAGTCGCTTCTCTGTCCGGCATTAAATTTAAAATTATCGATAAGGAGTGGCTCAACCTGTTGAAAATGACCATGCCCGGCCGCTTCAAAATCCAGAAGTTTTTCCGGCAGGCCGTCAATGCTAAGTGCCAGTACGCTGTTTTGGAAGTTACTTCAGAGGGCATGAAACAGCATCGCCACCGATTTATTAATTTTGATACGGCGGTTTTTACTAATCTGTCCCAAGAACATATTGAAGCTCATCATGGTTTCGAAAACTACAGGGCGGCCAAGGGAAAATTATTTCAGGCGGCAAAAAACATCCATATTATTAATATCGACGATAAAAACGCCGATTATTTCTTACGATTTACAGCTAAGAAAAGATATACCTACGGATTGAGTCGGGGCGATATTAACGTTCAAAATGCGAAATTTAAACTTAAATTGATCGGCGACTTTAATATTTATAATGCCTTAGCCGCTATTGGCGTGGGTGTATCCCAGGGGATGGGCCTGGATATCTGCCAGCGAGCCGTGGAAAAAGTTGAAGGGATACCGGGCAGAATGGAATTGGTAATGACCCAACCTTTCAGGGTTTTTGTTGATTATGCTTTTACGCCCAACGCCTTAGAAAAAGTTTACCAAACCTTAACCAATCAACCATTGAACCGGTCAACCAGTCAACTAATTTGCGTCTTGGGTGCTTGCGGCGGGGGCAGGGACAAATGGAAAAGACCGGTGCTCGGCGAGATCGCAGCCAGATATTGCGATGAAGTTATCGTGACTAACGAAGACCCGTATGACGAAGACCCCCAAACCATCATAGAACAGGTAGCCGAAGGCGCAAAGAATAGGGCAGAGAAAATCTTAGACAGGCGGGAGGCGATTAAGAGGGCCTTGAGCTTAGCCAAACCAAATGATATAGTGATTATTACCGGTAAAGGATGCGAGCCTTGGCTCGTTGAGGCAAAAGGGAGAAAAGTTTCTTGGGACGATAGAAAAGTAGTAAAAGAACAATTTAAAAAACTTAATCCAGCTTTTTAACAAAAATTTAAATAAGGAAAGGAGCGAACAAAGATGCCAAGCAGGAAAGCAAGGAAAAACCAGGAGAAAGCAGAATTTAGTGCTTTTATTAAAGTCTTAAAATCAAAAGGTTTTGAGTTTGAGGTTTTTGACCAGGGGAAGATAAAGCATCATTTAAGCAGGGGCCTTTACCAAAAAGTGGAGGAAGTTCTTGCGCGAGTCAATCCCAAGGAAGTGCTCATATTCGTTTTCAGGGAGAAAGACCCGCAATTCTGCTGGCTGCCTAAGTCAAAAATTTATTCGGGGAGCATCGTTATTAATTTAGCTCACTTCCCGGGCGACACTGCGTTGGTCGCAATCAGCAAACTAAAAGAGGCTGCCGTTCTTTAGCAGCCTCTTTTCATTTGAGAATCTCTCAAAAATCAGATAAAATAAGCACATGGTTTCCCTAAAAGACCTAAAGAGAATTTCCAACTGGCTCTGGGAGATTCCTCAAAACTTTCGTTCCGATATGAGGGTGCCGGCCCGAATTTATGCTTTAGAAGACATGCTGGCGGATATTTTAAGCGACCGGAGCATTCCTCAATTAATCAACGGCACAACCCTGCCCGGCATCGTCAGGTATGCCATTGCCATGCCTGACTGCCATGAGGGTTATTCAGTGCCGATTGGTTTTGTGGGTGCCATCAGAACTCTGGACGGGGTGATTTCACCCGGAAGTTGCGGTTTTGACATCAACTGCGGCATGAAGTTATTAAAATCAACCCTAACTGAAGCAGAAATCAAGCCTTATTTAGAGAATTTAGCCACGGAAATTCAAAAACAAGTTCCTGCCGGCTTGGGCCAGGGCCGGCCGGTTAAATTAAATTTGAAAGAAATAGATAAAATTTTAGAGGGCGGGGCGCCAGCGCTCGTCAAACAAGGCTATGGCGAAAAAGAAGACATTGAAAACTGCGAAGCCAATGGCCGGCTGGACTGGGCTGATGTTTCAGCGATTTCTGTTCATGCTAAAGATAGGGGTAGGGACCAGGTGGGAACACTGGGGAGCGGCAATCACTTTCTAGAACTGCAAAGAGTGCAGGAAATTTATGATGAAAAAACGGCCAATGATTTCGGCTTGTTTAAAAACCAGGTCGTGGTCATGATTCATACCGGTTCCCGGGGCTTAGGCCATCAGGTTTGCACTGATTATTTAAAAATCATGATACCTTTAATGCCAAAATACGGTATTAAGGTGCCTGACAAGGAATTTGCCTGCGTGCCTTTCAATTCCCAAGAAGGCCAAAGATATTTTAGGGCCATGGCCGCCTCTGCCAACTATGCCTGGGCCAACCGGCAGCTCATTGCTTATTATATCAGAAAGGCCTGGCAGAATATTTTGGGTGCTTCGGCCGGCTCAAGATTAACTGCCCTCTACGATGTGGCCCATAATATCATTAAAAAAGAGCAGTATGTGATTGACGGGAAAGAAACTGAAGTGGCTGTCCACCGCAAAGGCGCGACCAGGGCCTTTGTCGGCCAGCCGGTTTTAATCCCAGGTAGCATGGGCACTGCTTCCTATGTCCTGGTCGGACAGAAAAAAGGCGAAGAAGCTTTTTATTCAGCCAACCACGGCGCTGGCCGGACCATGTCCCGGCACGAAGCCATGAGAAGAGTCTCTGGACAAGAAGTGATAAAAACGCTAAAGTCAAAAGGCATTATTGTTAAGTGCTGGTCAGAGAGGGGCATTGCCGAAGAAGCGCCCATGGCTTACAAAAACGTTGATGAGGTGGTGGCGGTGATTGAAAACGCCGGTTTATCAAAAAAAGTGGTTCGGCTCGTTCCTTTGGCCGTCATCAAAGGGGAATAAAAAAATAAATCCATGACCATACAAGAAATTTACAACCTGGCGATAAAGAAAGGGGTTGAGGCTGATTTCAGGGGCCAAGAGGGCATCGCCAAGCTTCTGAAAAGAAGAAGGGAAAAATACGAAAAATTAACAGAGCAACAAAAACAAGAGTTTGACCAGAATTCTTTAGAAAATCCCTATCCAGACAGCCAAATACTTAATATCGCCCAAGATAAAGAAATCAAAAAAGTTTTGGTCGGTATTGACATTGAGCCAGCTGAAATTTTATTGGCCAAAGAGCTCGGCCAGATTGATTTAATTATCTCCCACCATCCCTTGGGCAAGGCCTTAGCCAGCCTGGCAGAAGTCATGGAATTGCAGTGCGATATCTTAAACCGATACGGCGTGCCCATTAATGTGGCTGAAGGCTTGATGAAAGAAAAAATTTCCGAAGTAGCCAGAGGCGTTAACAAAGTTAACCATCAAAGGCCGATTGATACGGCCAAGCTCCTGGGATTTAATCTAATGTCTTTGCATACGGCTTGCGATAATTTGGCTGCCCAACTCCTGAAAGACAAAATTGAAAAAGAAGAACCAGAAAGGATTGAAGATTTGCTAAATTTGCTGAAGGAAATTCCCGAATATAAAGAAGCGATGAAAATCGGGGCCGGCCCTAAGGTTTTTGTCGGCTCCCCGGATAACCGCTGCGGTAAAATTGCTATTACCGAAATTACCGGTGGGACCGAAGGCTCGCCCAAGCTCTACGAAAAAATGGCTCAGGCCGGCATTGGCACAATTGTCGGCATGCACATTTCGGAAGAAAACAAAAAAGAAGCCGAAGCCGCCAACATCAATGTCGTTATCGCCGGGCATATGAGCTCTGATTCTTTAGGAGTTAATTTATTTTTAGATGAGCTGGAAAAACAGGGCATAGAAATTATTCCCTGCTCCGGCTTAACCAGAGTTTCGAGGGGGCGATGAAGCTTTGCTTCATCTTCCCTTATCTGCGCTTTTATAAATAAAAGCTTGATTGATGAAAAAATATTCTTCCAAGCGGGCTAAAAAAGGCAAAACCGCTTTTCGCACCCCCAGCGTTTTTATATTCCAAAAATCCCAGCAAGCTGCCCGCTGGAAAAGCAAGAAAACTAAATTTCCTTAACCATATAAGTGTTTTCCAGCTTATAACCTAAGCGACGCCAGTAATCTCTCGCGCCGATGCCGGAAATCACGGCTATCCACCGGCTGGCGGATTCTTTTTTTACAATTCTCTCCGCTTCTCGAATTAATTTTTTACCCAATCCCTTGTGTTGCGGTGAAGCGGCGGAGAACAGTTCTCCGCTAATGGGCCGAAGTTGGCCATAAGTGTGAACTTCTCTGATTATCGCCATATAGCGTGGTCCGACCCCGCTCATTCGGAGACGCAGCAGACTATAAAGTTTGGTGCGGTTTTTATTTTCAAACGATAAAAATATTTCTTGGCCGCCGGAGGCCTTGTAATCCTGGCGGAATAAAGATATTTTCTCTTTGGGGTCGTAACCTCCTTTGACTTCTCGGCAGCGGATGCATCGGCAATTACCAGCTACCATTTGCCGTAAATTAGAAATTTTAGCTGGGCCGGCCGCGATGCTGTGAGAAGGAATGTCCCGAGTGATTCTCTGTATCCTGACGTAGTAAGGAATGATTTTTTTGATTGATTTTACCAGGGTTATTAATTGTCTCTCGGTATAGGGTTGATATTTTTCTGCTTTCCATAATTTGTATAACGGGGCCTCTCTGACTAAGGCGCAGGGATAAATTTTTAATAAGTCTGGTTGATACCGGGCATCGCTAAACAGTTCTTTGAATATTTTTAAGTCGCGGGCGGGCGAAGAACCGGGCAAATTAGGCATCATTTGATAGAGAACCTTGAACCCGGCGTCTTTTAAGAGTTTGGTCGCCAAAATTGTTTCTTTAACTCCGTGTCCTCGCAGATTTTTTTTCAAAACATCATCATCAAGCGACTGGACTCCCAGCTCAACCATAGTTGCGCCCAATTCTCTCAACCGTTTGATTTCCCTTGGATTGATGAAATCCGGCCGGGTTTCAATGGATAAGCCGATGATGCGATGTCTGGCTTTTTCGTTTAGTTTTTGAGTATCTTGGAAACTTAGTTTCTTTGAAGAAACTAAGTTTCTGTTGTTGCAGGCGTCAAAACACCGTTTTATAAACCACGATTGGTATTTTTTGGGATAGAAAGACCAAGTGCCGCCGACGATTCTCAACTCAATTTTATCGGTGGGGTGGCCTTCTGTTTCCAGCATCTCAATGCGCTTTTTGACTTGCAAATAAGGGTCGTAATTAAGGGCTCTCGCTCTTTCTACGGCCGGCTCGCCCGAGACATAGCTTTTAGGTATGCCCTTTTCAGCCGGGCAGTAAAGACATTGGCCCGGGCAAGAATAGGGCTTGGTTAGAACCGAAACATTGACAATGCCCGAAAGCGAGCGAATAGGCCGGGTGCGCAGCAAAACTGCAATTTTTTCTGATTTTTTAATCATTCCTTTCTTAACCATTTCGTGATAAATTTTTAATAGAGCAACGTTGCTGGGGCAGGGAATGCGATGCTCCTTAGCCATTCTTCTTTTGACCCGCGCCAAATCATCCGGATTTTTAACTCCAGATGCTAATAGTTTTTCAATTAATGGATCAAAATTACGCACAATATTTATTAGCAAAAACCAGAGAGGATTATAACTTGATTGCCGAGGAATTTTCAAGCAAAAGGCAGGAGCCCTGGCCGGAAATTAAGTTTCTGTTTAACGATGAGCTGGCGTTCGGTGACAGGGTTTTAGATTTGGGTTGCGGTAATGGCCGCTTTTTTGAGTTCTGTAAGGATAAAAATGTAGATTATTTGGGGATTGATTCTTCAGAAAAACTTATTGGAATAGCCCAAAAGAGCCATCCCCAAGCAAAATTTCAAGTTGCTGACGCTTTAAGTTTACCATTTCCAGACAACCATTTCGATAAGGTTTATAGTATTGCCGTTTTGCATCATATTCCATCGGCAGAATTGCGTTTGCAATTCTTGGAAGAAGCTAAAAGAGTCTTAAGACCAGACGGATTGTTAATTTCTACCGTTTGGAAGTTTTCTCAAGTAAAAATGCGTTTTTTACTTTTCAAATTTACCATTTTGAAATTGCTCGGTTTATCAAGATTAGACTTGGGCGATGTTTTAGACCCATGGGGCAAGACGGAAATTAAGAGATACTATCATCGGTTTTCTAAAAAAGAATTAATTGATTTAACCAAGAAGGCCGGTTTTAAAATGAAAAAACTCGGGCTGGTAAAAAATGAAAAGGGCAACCGCCAAAACATTTATCTCGTAACTTGGAAATAAAAAGAGCCCTATATTTGAGAAACTATAGGGCTCTTTTCTCCCAGAGTAACCTTTCTGTTATCCAGAAATATCCTTATTCCTGGATATTTCTGTTTTAAATCTTCAGCTACCTGGAAGATGGCTTGTCTTTCTGAAGAAGCAGTTGTATACTTTTTTATACGGCCAATTCCTTTTACGTCTGCTTCAACACAGAAAGGTTTTCTATCGCCAGCTTTTCTATGCACTTTTCACCTCCAATGTGCTATTCTGATAAGATGATAGCATAAAAATTACAATTTGTCAATGCCCTGTCGTGGTTCAATACCTTTGCAACACCCTGTAGGGTAAAATGTATGTATATGGCATACACAACAAATCCGCATTTGCCGAGG
>MHMH01000018.1 GCA_001819335.1 Candidatus Nealsonbacteria bacterium RIFCSPLOWO2_01_FULL_43_32
CTACTACAATAACGAACGTTTACACCTCGCTTTAGAATTAAAAACTCCGCAACAGGTGTTGCGAAGCTATTGACTATAATTCATGCCCTTGTAGTTTAACGGATAAAATATGGACCTCCGAAGTCTAAGATGGCCGTTCGATTCGGCCCGAGGGCACTATTTAAATGTATTTAATTTTGTGATAAAATACAATTATGAAGTATAAAATTGCGGTAAGCGGAGCCGCTCAAATTGGCCAATGCCGTAAAGACATCAGAAAGGTTGGTGAAATGCTCGGCCGAGAAATTGTTCGGCAGGGTTGTATCCTGGTTACCGGAGCCACCACAGGGGTGCCTTATTTCGCCGCCATCGGAGCCAATAAAGCCGGGGGCATCAGCATCGGCTTTTCACCGGCCAGTTCAGAATTGGAGCACAAGAAAGTTTACAAACTGCCTACGGACGAGTTCGACGTTATGGTTTATACCGGGTTCGATTACTCGGGCCGGAACCTCTTAATGACCAGAGCCGCTGATGCGGTGATTGTGGCTTGCGGCCGCATGGGCACCTTGAATGAGTTCACCATTGCTTACGAAGACCGAAAGCCCGTCGGCGTTTTAGAGGGTTCGGGAGGCACGGCCGACCTGATTAAGGGTCTGACGAGAAGGCCTCATCAGAAAAGAGGGCCTATTTTCTACGACAGGGACCCCAAAAAACTGGTTCAAAAATTAGTTCAATATCTTAAAAAAAGGTCGAAATAAAACCACTAATAAATTACAAATAAAAACCACCAATTATTACGAATAGTTATTAGTGAGTATTCGGGAATAAATTCGTGGTTATATTTTATGGCAGAAGAAGGAAAACTCATCGGCAAAATCAGCCATTATTTCAACAACATCGGGGTGGCGGTGGTTGAGCTGACCGACTCTCTTAAGGCAGGGGAAACCATCAGGGTGGTGGGGGGAGAAACCGATTTTGAGCAGGTCGTCGATTCCATGGAAGTGGACCATAAGAAAGTTGATAAGGCGAAAAAAGGCGAGGGGGTCGGCTTGAAAATCAACCAAAAAGTCAGGGAGGGCTACAAAGTTTACAAGGTTTAAATATAATTCGAATCCTACGAATACCTATGCGAATGCTACGAATATCCCGACCCTGTCGAGGATCCTCGATGAAATCGGGATTCGTAACATTCGGATAAAAATTCGTATCATTCGGATTAGAATTTTTATGTTTGCCATTATTTTAGCCGCTTTCGGCGGCGGAGTTTTGCGAGGTTTGGTCGGTTTTATCAAATATCAGTTCTCTTACAAAGAGGTAAAATTCAGGCCCGCTTATTTTTTAAGCATGATACTGCTCTCCGGTATTGTCGGGACGGTCGCCACCGTAGCCATCAAAGAAATAGGCTTCACTTTTTTGGATTCTTTTACGCCAGCCCTGTCTTTTATTATCGGGTATGCGGGCGGAGACTTTATTGAGAATATCTATAAAATCATCATCAAAAAATCTTCTTTGTATAGTTAAAAAATCAATGAAACTTTTTAAGGCCCTCTCGATTTTTATCGGAACGATTATCGGGGCAGGCATATTTGGTCTCCCTTATGTGGTAGCTAAAAGCGGGCTCATCCTCGGCTTTTTTTATTTTCTGGTTTTAGGCGGTTCGGTTCTCTTGCTCCATCTGTTTCTGGGCGAGGCACTGTTGAGAACCGCAGGGCAATGCCGTTTGCCCGGTTTGGCTCAAAAATATTTAGGCAAGCCAGGAAAGTTTTTTACCATGGTTTCCGTCGTGGTCGGCCTCGTCGGCGCTTTGCTGGCCTTCCTGATTTTAGGCGGAGAGTTTTTGAATATTTTATTTTCTTCATTGTTAGATTTGTCCAGAGCTCAATTTACTCTAATTTTCTGGCTTATTTTATCTTACTTTATTTTTAAGGGAATAAAATTCATTGCTTCCATTGAGGTTTTGACAACCCTTTTTTTCTTTGCGGTCATGGCGATAATTTTATTTTTTAGCTTGCCAAAATTTAATTCGGTTAATATAAATTTTTTAAATATCGATGACGCCTTTTTGCCATTCGGAGTCATTCTATTTTCTTTGATGGGCTGGTCGGCCGTTCCGGAAATCACGGATTTTCTTCGATTACCTCAAGAGAGGGAAAAAATTAAAAAAATAATGGTTTTAACCATGGGTATTGTTGCCTTGTTCTATCTTTTTTTTGTCGTGACTGTCATTGGAGTTTCCGGCCAAGGTACGAGCGAAGACGCGCTTTCGGGCCTTTTGCCTTTCTTGGGCCAAAAGATTATCATTTTGGGAGCGTTGGCCGGATTAATCACCCTGGCTGATTCTTTTTTGATTTTAGGCCTTCATCTTAAAAACACTTTTATTTATGATTTGAAACTGCCGCCAGGTTTGGCTGTTTTAATCAGCTGCGGCCTGCCCCTGCTTTTATTTTTATTGGGATTGAGAAGTTTTATTGCTACTTTGGGTTTTGTGGGTACGGTGGTAGGAGCTATTGAGGGGGTTGTCATTATTTTAATTTTTAAAAGAGCCAAAACAATGGGAGACAGAAAGCCGGAATATAATTTAAAGACTCCTTCCTGGCTGCCCTACTTGCTCATAGCCATATTTGTTTTTGGAGCATTATCTCAATTTTTTATATAAATATATGGTGAAATTTATTGCCGATTTTCATATTCATTCTAAGTATTCCAGAGCCACTTCTAAAGACATGGACTTGGAAAGCTTGGATAAGTGGGCCAAGATTAAGGGGATTAAGGTTTTGGGTACCGGTGATTTCACGCATCCGGAATGGTTTCAAAACCTGAAAGAAAAATTAACCCCGGCCGAACAAGGACTGTTTATGTTAAAAAGTGGAGATTCCGGTACCCGTTTTATGTTGACTTCCGAAATCAGCTGCATTTATACAAAGAAGAATAAGGTGAGAAAAATTCACATTATCATTTTTGCCCCTTCTTTTGAAACGGTTGATAAAATCAATACTCGGCTCGGCCTAATCGGCAACCTGAAATCAGACGGCCGGCCGATTTTGGGTCTGGATGCCAAAGAATTGGCTAAGATTGTTTTAGGGATTGTTCCGGACTGCCTGATTGTGCCGGCTCATGCCTGGACGCCCTGGTTTAGCATTTTTGGTTCAAAATCAGGTTTTGATTCTATCGAGGAATGTTTTGGAGAATACTCAAAACAAATTTATGCCATAGAAACCGGGCTTTCTTCGGACCCTTCAATGAACTGGCGGCTTTCAGCCTTGGATAAAGTTGCTTTAATCAGCAATTCCGACGCCCACAGTCCTCAAAAAATAGGCCGAGAGGCCAATGTTTTTGATACCGAGTTAAGCTATCAATCAATCGCCAAGGCGATTAAAGAAAAAAATCCAAAGGAATTTCTTTACACTATTGAATTTTTCCCCGAGGAGGGTAAATATCACTATGACGGGCACCGCAATTGCGAGATTAGTTTGTCGCCTGAAGAATCAAAAAAATACCATAACATTTGCCCGACCTGCGGCCGGCCCCTAACCATCGGCGTATTGAATCGGGTGGCCATACTCGCTGATAGAAAAGAAGGCGTCACCCCGAAAGGAGCCATACCCTTCAAAAGTTTGATTCCCTTGAATGAAATTATTGCCGAAAGCCTGGGAGTAACTACGGTCAGCAAGCGCGTTGGCATTGAATACCAAAACCTGATTAAAAAACTGGGCAGCGAATTCAATATTCTGCTTGACGTATCGCGTCAAGAACTTGAATCAGCCGTTGCTCTGGAGATCGCCGAAGGGATTGTCAGGGTGAGGGAGGGGAAAGTGGTCATTGAGCCGGGTTACGATGGGGTTTACGGTAAGATTAAAATTTTCTCTAAAACCGAACAAAAAACCCCGTCTAAACAAGGCATGTTGATATAATAGAGATTAAGTGACTCCCGAAGTCGCTTAAACATTAATATGATTGAGGAATATCAATTTGGCTCAATGACGATTGACGGCAAAGCCTACCGTGATGATATTGAAGTCAGATGGACGGGCGAGGTTTTGGATTGGCTAAGAGCAGACTCTCATATCATTGACATTGAGGACATCGCAGAGGCGATTGAACAGAACCCAGAAACCCTTATTATCGGTACGGGAGAGTCAGGCATGGCTCAGGTGACCGAAGAAGCGCAAAAAGAAATCAAATTAAGGGGCATAGAGTTGATTGTTGACAAAACCGAAGCCGCCGTCAAAACTTTCAATATCAGAAAAGAAGATTCCCCGGAAGAAGAAGGCCGCCAAGAAAAAGTCATAGGCCTTTTCCACCTTACTTGTTAAATGAAATACTACCAATTTTTTCATAAAAAAATTTCAGGGCCTTTCACTATTCCAGCGGGTATAGTGACGACTGAAGTATCGGTGCTTGAAAAGATTAGCCAAGAAATTCCTGAAATCGGTATTTTAACAACTAAAAGTATCGGACTTGCACCCAGAGAAGGATACCGGGAGCCGATTCTAGCCCAACCCTATCCTTCTTCTTTTATCAATGCAGTTGGCTTAACCAATCCGGGAGTTGAAGAATTTGCTAAGAGAATTGCTAAAATTCAAATTCCGGACAATAAGTTTTTACTTATTTCTATTTTTGGCAAGAATGAAAAAGAATTTCAAGAAGTAGCTGCAAGGTTACGAGATTTTGCCGACGGGTTTGAACTCAATCTCTCTTGTCCTCATTCTGATAACTACGGTCAAGCAGTCGGTCAAGATAAAGAACTCGTAGAAAAAATAGTCAAAAGCATTGTTTCTTTGGGTAAACCAGTTTTAGTTAAGGTTTCACCAAATTTAGACGTCAGAGAAACTGTCAAATATGCTCTAGCGGGAGGGATTTCCGGTTTTACTGCTATCAACACCAGAGGGCCTGAGCCCTATACTCACGACGGCTATCCAGTTCTTTCAAATAAAGTAGGAGGAATATCTGGTCAAGCCATTTTAGATTTAGGTTTAAAAGTGGTCAAAGAAGTTAGGGGGATGACCGATTTGCCGATTATTGCTTGCGGCGGTATTGCCACTAGAGAAGAGGTAGAAAAATATAAAGCAGCTGGCGCTGATTTTTTTGGTATCGGTTCTGCTTTGGCTGGCATGAATACTCAAGAACTTCAAGAGTATTTCCATGCACTAGCAGTAGATATAGAGAGGGACACGAACCAGGCCGCCGGTTTTTTGAAAGATAAATTAAACACGGCCTATTTAGAATATAAGATAGAAGAGAACGAGAAACTAGCGGAAGAATTTTTTCTTTTAAAACTAGACAATAGCCTAAAAGCAGAGCCCGGCCAGTTTGTTTTTGCCTGGTTGCCGGGTAAGGGAGAAAAACCATTTTCTGTTTTTGATGATGCCTCTTTATCTTTATTAATCCAAAAAAGAGGTTGTTTCACCAAAGAATTAGCCAAACTCAGACCAGGAGAAACTCTTTATATCAGAGGTCCCTATGGTCAATCACCTAAAATTGAAGGAAAAACTTTATTGGTCGGCGGCGGTTCGGGCATAGCCGGACTTTATCTTTTCGCTAAAAAGCACAAAAAGACGATCGCCGTTTTGGGGGCAAAAGATAAGAAACATTTGCCTTGTTTAGAAAAATTCAGGGCTCGTAGTCAGCAACTTTATTTGGCTACAGAAAGCGGCGATATGGGCGACAACGGTTTTGTCACAGACCAATTAGACGAAATTATGAAAAAAGAAAAGCCCGACTACTGTATTAATTGCGGGCCGGAAGCCATGGTCAAAGAAGCTATTAAAAAAGAGAGCAAATATCTCAATCAAGAAAATATTTATTCTTCCGCTGAGTTTTTAACCAAGTGCGGTATCGGCTTGTGCGGCAGTTGTGCCACGGCCACCGGTTACCGTGCTTGCGTTGACGGTACTTTTTTAAAAAGAAACCGATTGATTTGTTAAAAAATAGAGGATACCTTGTTCTTTAACAAGATATCCTCTTTTTGTGCCGTAGAAAACGCACAGCAGACAGTAAGATTTCTTTTGTCGGCGGTCGGACAAACGGATAACTTATTAACGCTTCTAAGCTAATCCAGCTTGACTTAAGCTCTGCTTTGGATGTTTTTCTGAAGCCATTGACGGGCTCTATAATATAGGCGGACACTTCTGCTTCAAATCCCGTTATCGGAAAAACGCCAAGAAAATGAGAAATTTTTCCGCTATAGCCGGTTTCTTCTGATAATTCTCTGACAATTGTTTTTTCTGGTTCTTCATTCGGCTTGATGGTGCCCATTGGTATAGAGAGCATGCCCGCTTCTTTTCCATAACTATCGTTTGTTTCGTCTTCTATAATCACCAGAATTTCTGTTAGGTCTTCGTTAAACAAAACACCTGCTGCGCCTTGTAAAATGACCACGTTTCCCTCCTTAAACGATATATCATATAATAAATAAGAATGGAAAAAATAGCAATAGTTAAAATTGGCGGCAGCGTTATCACCTACAAAGCGAAATCCGGGACGCCCACCCTAAGAAAAAAAGTTTTAGTTCAACTAGCCAGAGAGTTGAGTTTTTATTCGGGGTTTAAAAAAGAAAAAATTATTTTGGTGCACGGAACGGGTTCTTTCGGACATTTATTGGCCAAAAAATATCAACTGGGAAACCTGCAAGAAAAACAAAAAGATAAACTTGGGGTGGCTCTGACCCGCCAGTCAGTTCAAAAACTAAACTCTTCTCTTGCAGATATTTTCCTGGAAAGCGGTTGTCCCTTATTTCCCTTGCCCCCGGCTTCTTTAATCCGACAAAAAAACGGCCGAATAGAGTTTTTTGATGCTGAAGTTATTGAACTGCTTCTTACCCTGGGATTTATCCCTGTGCTGCACGGGGACGTCGTCGTTGATAAAAATTCACAATTTAGCATATGTTCGGGAGACCAGATTGTGTCTTATTTAAGTAATTTATTCTTAGCAGAAAGAGTATTTTTTTTAACTGATGTTGATGGGGTTTTTTCTTACGATCCAAAGCAAAACCCGAAAGCGAAAGTCATTAAAGAAATAAAAAGAAAAAAACTGCCAGCGATCATCGCTGGCATTAATAATCAATCAAGTTTCGACACCACCAATTCCATGAAAGGTAAATTATCGGAAATAGCTGATATTAAGTGCGATGTTGATGTTTTTAACGGTTTAATCAAGGGGAATTTTTTAAAAGCATTAAAAGGAAAAAGAGTGGGAACAAGAATTATTAGTTGAGTCTACTCGGTTCCCAAATAACTAAATTATCTTTTATTCCAAACTCGCCCTTAAGGAATTTTTCAATCACCCAAATGTTGGTTTTGGCGTGATTGGTAATTTCAGAAACCGCCACTTGAGATTTGCCTGGAGCCAATGCTAAATAGGGCAAAATTTGATCGGCCAAGTGTTTATCCAAACAGCCTTGGTTTTTTTGTTCTTGCAAAAGCTCTAAAGCAGCTTCTTGGCCCACATCCTCGGCTCTTTTGTCTAACCGGCCCAAGCCGTCAGTGCCGATGATTGTATGCTCAAACACAGCCGCCAAACAAATTTGGCTGCCTGGGCATTGAGTATGATAGTATTCCACCTTTTCCTCCGCGGGCAGTTTTAATTTTCCCAGAATCTCTCTGACTCCGGCCAATTGTCTTTCAGCCAATTTTTTATCTTTTAAAAATTCCGAAGCTCCAGACAGCGCTAAAATTTTATTTAATTTACCTCTTTCCGTCAGACGCAGCGGCTTTAATTTTGCAGGGAAAATAGTTGTTTCAACTTTTGCTCCACCCTCGGGATAATAACCTCTTTTTAAAACATTAACCTCTGCCTTTATTCCCATTTTCTCCAATATTTTCAAAAATACGCCTTGGCAATAATCCAGTGTGGGGGAGAAGAAGGTATCAGTTGCTCCGCCGTTAAAAACAATCTTAACGGGCGATGAAATCAGCAGGGCTAGGGGGATTAAAGTCTGTAAAATAAGGGTAATGCTGCCCGCCGTGGGTATGTCTATGATGATTTTATCGCGATAACTTGCGCCGGGGTAAAACTTGATTTCTTGAGAACCAAGGATGTCTCCTTCCAACCTTCCATAACAAAGCTGGGCTAAGGCTTGAAGGCCCAAAAGATGTTGAGGAGAGAGCCCTGGTTTTTCTCTGCATTTTCTAATATTCAAAATGTGGCAAGGCTGCTTGGTGACAGCCGAAAGCGCTGCGGCGGTTCTTAAGATTTGCCCACCGCCCTCTAAATATGAACCATCAATTTCTACCATGGATCGAGTCCCGCCTTGCGGGACGAAGATTAAGAAGAGGACGAAGTCCTCTTCGCTGTCTTTATCCATCTTAAGTCCTCCTGAAAAGCTTGACAAGGTATATTTAACGTCTAAAATAAAGAGAGAAAGGCATGTTGATAAAAATTAAAAAGCAAATTAGTTATTCTAGAAAAACCTGGGCTGTTTTGGTTTTTGAGCGATTCATTTGTTGAGGAGATTACATAAACATTTATTCAAAATAGTTTATCCCCTCAACTAAGGGGATTTTTAAATCTATATGGCCGGAGAAAAAATATTCTATTTAACTAAAGAGGGGCTGGAAAGCATCAAAAAAGAGCTGCAATACCTTAAGGAGTCCGAGGGAGATTTAAGCTTTTCAGAATCAAGATTGCGCGAGCTAGAGCGTATTTTAAAAAATAGCCGGTTGATTGGGCCCCCTTTAAAAGGGAAACAAAACACTGTTGATTTGGGAGCCACAATTTTAGTGAGCGCCAACGGTCAGGATAATGAGTTTACTTTAGTCGGTCATCTGGAAGCCAATCCTTCTTTGGGAAGAATTTCTAACGAATCGCCGGTGGGCATGGCGCTTTTGGGGCACCGAGCCGGCGACAAGGTGGTTATTTCTTCTCCGGTTAAAACCATCTATAAGATTAAGAAAATAAACTATAAACAATCTTGACAAACCTTTTCTTTTTTTATCAATAATATAGTAGAATAAAATATATATATGGCTCAAAAACCAAAAATAACCAAGGAAATGACGATTAACGAAGTGGTGGGGAAATATCCCAAAGCTGTTTCGGTCTTTACGAACTACGGGCTTCACTGTATTGGTTGTCCGATGGCTCCGTCAGAAACTATTGAGGAAGCCGTTGAGGTCCATCCAGGGCTTGATTTAAAGAAACTGTTAGAGGACTTAAATGGAGCAGTAAAAAAAGAATGAAGAAAGTTCTATTTTTTTTCGTTTCCTTGGCCATCGGCACAGGATTGCTTGTTTGGATTATCCGTGCCATCGGATGGGAAGAAATCGCATTGGCTTTTAGATTTTTTTCGCCGGCGGCCGGGGCGACCATCCTATTTTTGACCATCCTGGCCAATCTTGTCAGGTCTTGGCGATGGCGAACGATTTTAAAAAGCCAAGGATACAGCATTCCCGTCTTGAGGATTCTGGAATATTATCTTTCCGGCAGCGCCCTGGGCTTTTTCGTGCCCATGTTCCTTTTCGGCGGAGAAATCATCCGAGGTTACGACTTGAAAGAAAAATATGCGGTGCCCTGGCCCAAGTCCATTGCTTCGGTAATCATCGACCGGATTTCGGAATTCACCCTTTATGCTTTGGCCACAATTTTAGGGATAGCTTTTTTTATCGCTCAGGCAAATTTGCCATCTTACAAGATAGGCATAACCATTTTTGCAGTCTTTCTTTTAATCATCGCCTCAATCAGCTTCTTTTATTTTAAGAGTTTTAAAAAAGAGAGCATTATTCGTTTCTTCATCCAGAAGTTTAACGCCAAAAACTCCAATGGCGCCGACACGGCCATTGAAGTCGAGAGGGAAATTTTCCGTTATTTCAAACCGAAGAAAAAAATAATGTGGCAGGGGTTCGGCTTGAGTTTTTTGTTAGAGCTGGTCTTATTGGCGAGAACCTACCTTTTAATTTTATTTTTGGCCAAGCCCGCCAGCATTTTCTCGGCCGTGGCCATTGTCGCTTTCTCTTCTTTAGCGCTCGTTTTGCCCATCCCGGCGGCCCTCGGCTCCCATGAGGCCGTTCAATCTTTTGTTTTTACGGCGTTGGGCTTGGGGGCGGGCACCGGCGCCGCCTTTGTGCTGGTGATCAGGGGGGCGGAATTGATTGCTGCTTTAATCGGCTCATTCTTTTTCTTCAAATTCGGCCTCAGGTTATTGGAGTCACTCCTGCTTAAAAAAATCGGGCAATTGTTTAAAAATGGAAATAATAAATGAAATTCGGCATTAATAAAGTCATCCGCGTTTTAATTTCGTCCGATATTCTGCTTCAGAGCGGTTGGGGTTTGATTGGCCCGATTTTTGCTATTTTTTTGACCCGACAAATCCAAGGCGGCAATTTAACAATGGTGGGTCTGGTGGCCGCTACCTATTGGCTGACTAAGTCAATTGCTCAGCCCTTTATCGCCCATCGGTTAGACCAAAATCACGGCGAGCAAGACGATTTTAAATTCTTGGTCGCCGGGATGTATCTGGCTAATTTAATTCCTTTAGGCTATGTTTTTTCCACCCAGCCTTGGCATATTTTTATTTTGGAATTTATTCGGGGACTGGCCATGGCTTGTGTGGTACCCACTTGGTCGGGTATTTTCACCAGGCACATTAATAAAGGCCGGGAAGCTTTTTCTTGGAGTTTGGAAAGCACGGGCATTGGTTTGGCCGCAGGCCTGGCTGGCGCTTTCGGCGGGATACTGGCCAGCACCTTGGGGTTTAAAGTGGTGTTTGTTTTAGTCAGTGCCTTCGGCTTGGCGGCTTCTTCTCTTTTGTTTTTAATCAAGCGTCAGCTATTTTTGAAAGACCATTTTGCGCCTCGCATACCGCCTTCGGAAAAACCATTTTAAGGCGAAGAGGACCTTGTCCTCTTCTTCAACTTCGCCCGCCTCGGGCGGGCTTGTTATATGAAAAATCAAGAGATTGCCAATATCCTGTACGATATCGCCGATTATTTAGAGATGGACGCAGTCCCCTTTAAGCCCTATGCCTATCAAAGGGTGGCTTTGGTTTTGGAAACCATGGAAGAAGATGTGGAGAAGCTTTATCAAGGAGGAGGGCTCAAGGCCCTGGAAGCAATTCCGGGGGTAGGCAAGAATATTGCTGAGAAGATTGAAGAATATTTAAAAACCGGCAAGATAAAATATTACGAGCAATTCAAAAAACGCCTGCCGTTGAACTTAAAAGAAATGACCTCGGTTGAAGGCATGGGGCCAAAGAAAGCCAAGGTTCTTTATCAAAAATTGGGGGTTAAAGATTTAAAAGATTTGGAAAAAGCCGCCAAGTCCCACCAAATTGCGCCCTTATTCGGTTTCGGCGAGAAAACAGAAAAAAATATCTTAGAAGGCATTAAGTTTTTAAAAAGGAGCAAAGGCAGGTTTCTTTTGGGAGAGATTCTGCCCAAAGCCCAAGAGGTTTATGATAAGTTGAAAAACCTCAAAGAAGTGGAGAGAATTGATCTGGCCGGCTCTTTGCGCAGAAGGAAAGAAACCATTGGCGATGTTGACTTTTTGGTCATTTCTAAAAATCCCGTGCCAGTGGTGGATTTTTTCGTTAAGCAAACAGGGGTGGTTAAAATTTGGGGCCAGGGCAAGACCAAAGCTTCAGTCAGAATAAAGGACGGATTTGATATGGATATGAGGGTGGTGCCTAAGAAATCCTATGGCGCAGCCCTGCAATATTTTACTGGTTCCAAAGAGCACAATATCGTTACTCGGAAAATTGCCATGGACAAAGGATTAAAGCTTTCCGAGTACGGCTTGTTCCGGGGCCAGCGCATGGTTGCCTCTGCCTCTGAAGAAGATATTTATCAAGCCTTGGGTATGCAATACCCAGAGCCGGAAATCAGGGAAAACCAGGGCGAGATTGAAGCGGCCTTAAGACATAAACTTCCAGAACTCATCGGCTATCAAGATATTAAAGGCGATTTGCATTGCCATTCTGATTGGGATGGTGGGAAAAACACGATTGAGGAGCTCGCCCAAGCGACCCTGGACATGGGTTATCAATACCTGGGGATATCAGACCATACTAAATTTTTGCGGCTGGAGCATGGATTAGACGAGAAAAGATTGACCCAAAGAAATAAAGAAATTGATAAAATAAACTATAAACTAAAAACTATAAACTATAAACTTAAAGTATTAAAAGGGGCGGAAGTGAATATTTTAAATGACGGTTTGGTAGATATCAAAGACGAATCTTTGAGAGAATTGGATTTTGTCATTGCCGGAGTTCATTCGAGCTTTAAAATGGATAAAAATATGATGACGGAAAGAATCATTGCGGCCATGAAAAATCCTAACATCGACATTATCTCCCATCCCACGGGCCGGTTGATTAAAATCAGGGACGAATACCAAATTGATTTCGATAGGATTTTAAAAGCGGCCAAACAATACGGCGTGATTCTAGAAATTAATGCTAGCCCGCAGAGGTTGGATTTGAACGGCCAGAATGTCCGCCGGGCCAAAGAGGCCGGCGTCAAAATGGTCATCAATACTGACGCTCACCATAAAAATCAGTTGAGGCTGATAGCATTCGGCATAGCCCAGGCCAGAAGAGGGTGGGCCGAGGCCAAAGACATTATTAACACCCAGCCCCTGGATAAATTGTTAAATTTTTTTCGATAAGCATGTCAAGGCAGAAAATCGTCGGTATCTTAGGCGGCGGGAAGTGGGGATCAAGCTTGGGCGGAAAATTGAGCCAGAGCTGTCGAGTTAAGCTCTACTGCCGCGATCTTAACGCCGATTACCAAAAACAGGGGGAGTTAGAGTATTTCAGCAACATAGAAGAGCTGAAAGGCAGTGATCTGCTGATGATGGCCGTTCCCTCTTTTGCTGTGAAAGAGGTGGCTCAAAGATTTCAGCCCTTTTATTCTGGTCAGCCGATTGTCGGAATTTCCAAAGGGCTCGAGCAGGGAACAGGTCTTTTATCCAGCCAAATCATCCAAGAGGTTTGGGGCGAAACAAAATACGCCCATTTGTCTGGACCTTCTTTTGCCGAAGAGGTTTCCCGCGGCTTCCCGGCAATTTTTTCCCTGGCTTTAGCCGACTTGAACCTTCAAAGATATTTCCAAAATATTATCGATCTAGAGGGCCTTAAAATTCAATTAACGGAAGATTTGGTCGGAGTCCAGCTGGGCGGAGCTTTAAAGAATATTATTGCGATTGCCGCCGGCATCAGCGAAGCGCTCGGCTATGGAGAGAATTTCAGGGCCATGTTGATTCTGCAGGGCCTTCAAGAAATGGTTTCGCTGGGTAAGAAATTGGGAGCGCAAGAAAAAACGTTTTTCGGCCCTTCGGGATTGGGGGATTTGATTCTTACCGCTACCTCTCGCCAGAGCAGGAATTACCGATTAGGAATCCAGCTAGTAGAAAATTCTCAAAATAAGACAGGCGCAATAATAGAAAAAGATACCTTTGAAGGAGTTTCAACCGCCGCCGGAGCCTATTTTTTAACCCGAAAATTTAATCTTAGGTTGCCTATTATTGAAGGAGTTTATAGGGTTATTTATGAAAATAAAAATCCTAAAGAATTTTTAAAAGAAATTCAAGAAAGTGACATTTGCTGAAAAGGTTTACCAAGTTGTCAAAAGCATTCCTCAAGGGGAAATAATGACTTATCGGGCAGTAGCCAAGCTTGCCCATTCGCCGCGAGCTTTTCGCGCCGTGGGCAATGTTTTAAATAAGAACCGAGACCCTCAAATTCCCTGCCACCGAGTCATTAGGTCTGATGGCAGATTAGGCGGATATAATGGGGGTGTGGATAAAAAACGCTTTCTTTTAAAACAGGAAGGCGTTAAAATATAGTAATAAATATAGTTTTTTAAGAAAGGAGAGTGTTGGCATGAACTATAAAGAATGTTCGCATTGTGGCCATTTTACAGACGAAGACGAGAAGAAATGCCCGCATTGTGGGCAAAATCCTTTTAAAGAAACGGTCATGACCTTTTTAGCACTAATCTCTCTAATAAAAAAGGAGAGATTGCTCTCTCTAAAATCTGGACTAAAAATCCAGAAAAATTCCACGAAGCCCCGAAAGGTTCTCCTTCCTAAGGAGAACCTCTTTATTTTACTTTTTCTACTATCTTTTGGAAAATCTCAGGGTTCTTTTGAGCGAGGCTTGAAAGAATCTTTCTGTCAAGTTCGATTTTATTTTTCTTCAGTCCGTAAATAAACCGGCTGTAAGAAATCCCTTGCTGTCGGCAGGCCGCGTTGATTTGAATTTGCCAAAGCTGTCTTCGGTCTCTTTTTTTGGTTCTTCTGTCTCGGTAAGCATATTCCCAGGCATGGCGCAGAGCCTCCTTAGCCAGTCTGAATTTACTTTTTCTGCCCCAACGAAAACCTTTGGCATGGGCCAATAAATGTTTTCGATGTTTGCGGGCCGCTTTGCCTTTTTTAACTCTCACCATATATTAATAACCCAATAAGGCTTTAATCTTTTTAGCCTCGGACTTGGAAACGGGGACCCATTTGCGGCCGGCTCGGCGCCTTTTACTTGACTTCTTGGCTCTCAGATGGTCTTGGCCGGTCATTCTTCTTAACATCTTTCCGTTTTTAGTTATTTTGAATCTTTTGGTGATTGATTTGCGTGTTTTCATGAAATCATCGAATAGCGAATCCGTTGCGAATTTACGAATTCGTATATTCGTAATAAATTAGTTATTCGTTGATTTAGAGATGATCATTGAAAAACCCTTGGGCTCTCTTTTTAACTCTCTTTCAACCTTGTAGGGCATGATGGCCTGCAGGGTCTCCAGAAATTTATTTACCTTCTCCTTGGCGAAGTTGCCCAGAGCTTTTTCCCTGCCCCTCAAAACCATCTCTAGCCTGACTTTATTGCCTTCTTTGAAGAATTTTTCTGTCTGGCGGGCCCTGGTTTCCAAATCATGCTGTGAGATATTGAATTTCAGCCTGATGCCCTTCAGCTCTCCGCCCTTTTGTTTTTTGATAGCCAGTTTCTCTTTCTTTTTTTCTTGATAAAGATACTTGCCGTAATCCATGAGCTTGCAGACGGGCGGTTCCACTTTCTCGGTCACCTGAATTAAATCTAAATTGCGCCCCGTTGCCTGGCGGAGCGCCTCATCCAAACTCATCACCCCCAGTTGCTTACCGGTTTCGTCAATGACTCTAACCTCTTTAGCCCTTATTTGTCTGTTGATGAATGGTCTTTTCAAGTGTGGAGATGACGGGATTTGCGCCCGTGTCTGAAGAGTTTGTCTAAAATAATACTACAAGCTTAGTCCAATTTGCGTCAAGCATGGAATTGAAATTGGACAAAATTTCCAGGCTTTTAATCCGAACGTTTTTGATGATTTCCCCGGATCTGAACAATCATCTATCCCGCTGAAGATAACACCTGATTTTGCCTAGCGAGAATCAACAAGTCAGATGGCTCTTGATTTACTAAGCGTAAACGAGAGCAGGTTTGTTGAATAAATTGGCACTTATTCTTGTGTTTTTGCTTGCCTATTTTAGTCCGCTCCTCATCGAATCTTATCATCCCCGTAGTTTTAACTCTCGTTCGATTTCTCTCTCGGTCTCCCGTTTTTTAATCAGTTCTCTTTTATTGGCCTTCTTGCGGCCCCTGGCTATGGCAAACTCTAACTTTATTTTACCTTTATTAGCATACACCCTCAAGGGGATTAAAGTCAAGCGCTTCTCTTGCGTTTTGCCGATTAAATATTTAATTTCCGCTCTTCTTAACAGCAGCTTTCTGGGACGCGCCGGGTCATAATCTGATGCCAGGTTTTTTGGCTGGTAAGGCGGCACGCTGGCGTTGACCAGATAAACTTCCCCGCCCCTTAAAATAACATAAGCGCCCGACAGGTTGATTCTGCCCAGTTTGATTGATTTGACTTCCTGGCCGATCAAAACCATGCCTGCTTCAAGCTTTTCCAGGATTTCATAGTCAAAATAAGCCTTTTTGTTATCGCCTAGCGATTTCATTAATTAGCAAGTTTTTTATTTAATAAAAAAACGCAGCTGGAAAAGAGGATTTATCCTCTTTGACTCCAGCTTAGCACGCTGATTCTGTTTTAGATACAGACATTTTGCACTCACAATCTAAGGGCTTGGTTAGGAGTTAAACCGTTAAGTCCGCAGT
>MHMH01000019.1:0-11880 GCA_001819335.1 Candidatus Nealsonbacteria bacterium RIFCSPLOWO2_01_FULL_43_32
CGGACCAAGAAAAATTCTACGAGGAAAATAAATTTAGAACGTTTGAAGAATTAAAATACAAATTAAGAATCTGGAATATGGAATATAATAATACCAAACACTGCGGACTTAACGGTTTAACTCCTAACCAAGCCCTTAGATTGTGAGTGCAAAATGTCTGTATCTAAACAACAAAGCCTTGACAGAGGAAGTTTATTAATCCATACTATACTATTATGAACATCAAACCATTATCAGACCATATTTTAATCGAGCCGATCAAAGAGGAAGAAAAAACCAAATCAGGTATTTTGCTTCCAGAAACCGCGGAAAAAGAAAAGCCCGAACAGGGCCAGGTGATTGCCGTGGGTCCCGGTAAAAAAGATGAAACAGGCAAGTTTATTCCTCTGGAAGTCAAAGCCGGGGACAAAGTTTTATTCACCAAATACGGTCCCAACGAAATCAAAATTGACAATAAAGAATATTTGATTGCGAGAGAAGAAGATATCTTGGCAATCATTGAGTAAATTAGATTAGAATAGATAAATAATTAATTTACGGGGTAGGTATTATGGCACCTCAGAACCAGAGCAAAGCTCGGTTCGGGGTAGCCATGAACCGAACTCCGTTCTGGTTCATGGCAAAACAAATTCAATACAGCGAGGAAGCTCGGAAAAAATTAAAAATCGGCGTTGATAAGTTAGCTAACACCGTTAAAATCACTTTGGGCCCCAAAGGCCGCAATGTTGTTTTAGACAAAGGTTTCGGCTCGCCCACCATTACCAATGACGGGGTCACCATTGCCAAAGAAATAGAGCTGGAAGACAAGATTGAGAATCTGGGAGCGGAGATTATCAAAGAGGTGGCTGAAAAAACCAATGAGGTGGCAGGCGACGGCACCACCACGGCCACGCTTTTGGCCCAAGCCATTATTGCCGAAGGCCTGAAAAACGTGACGGCCGGCGCCAATCCCTTAGCCATTAAGAGAGGCATTGAAAAAGCCACCAAAACAGCGGTGGAAGCATTAAAACAGATGTCTCAAAAGATTAACAGCCGGGAAGAAATCGCCCAAGTGGCCACCATCTCGGCCGAAGACAAGGAATTGGGCAACTTAATCGCCGAAGTGATGGAAGAAATAGGCAAAGACGGGGTGATCACCATTGAAGAATCAAAAACCTTCGGCCTTTCCAAAGAAATCGTCAAAGGCCTGCAATTTGACCGGGGCTACGTTTCTCCTTATATGATTACCAACGCCGAAAGAATGGAAGCGGAGTTTGAAGACCCTTACATTTTAATCACCGATAAAAAAATTGCCTCTTTGCAGGAGATTCTGCCGGTGTTGGAGAAAATAGCCGGAAGCGGTAAAAAGGAATTAGTGATTATTGCTGAAGATATTGAGGGCGATGCCTTGGCCACTTTAGTGGTCAACAAATTAAGGGGTATTTTTAATACTTTAGCCATCAAAGCGCCCGGCTTTGGCGACAGAAGAAAAGAAATGCTGGAAGATATTGCGGTGATTACCGGCGGCAAAGTGATTTCCGAAGAAGTCGGCTTAAAGCTTGACAAAATTGAACTTGAAATGTTGGGCAGCGCCAGAAAGGTTGTCTCTACCAAGGAAAACACCACAGTGGTTGAAGGCAAGGGCGACAAAAAAGAAATTGATACCAGAATCAATCAAATTAAAACCGAACTTAAAATCTCCACTTCTGACTTTGATAAAGAAAAACTGCAGGAGAGATTGGCTAAACTGGCCGGCGGAGTGGCGGTCATTAAGGTGGGCGCGGCCACTGAAGTTGAGCAAAAAGCCAAACAGCATAAAACCGAGGACGCTTTGGCTGCCACCAGGGCCGCGGTTGAAGAGGGCATTGTGCCGGGCGGCGGGGTGGCTTTATTGAGGACCTTAAAAGCCTTGGAAAACATTAGCGTCAGCGACCAGGACGAGAAAATCGGCGTGGATATTCTCAAAAGAGTGCTGGAAGCGCCGATCCGCCAGATTGCCCAGAACGCCGGCAAAGACGGGGCCGTCATTGCCTCTGAAGTTTTAAAGCATGAGGGCAGTTATGGCTACAACGCTTTGACCGACACTTTCGAAGATTTAATCCAAGCGGGCATTGTTGACCCGACCAAGGTGGTAAGGTCTGCCTTGGAAAACGCGGTGTCAGCGGCCTCGATGTTTTTAACGACCGAAGCGGTGGTCGCCGAAAAAGAAACTGAAAAAGAAAAGAAGATGCCATCTATGCCCGAGATGTATTAGTATTTAATTCATAGTTAAAGGTAAAAATCAGATCCATATATGGATCTGATTTTGAAATCCAAAAGTGATTTATGATTTGGTCCTTAAACGAAAGATAAGATTTTCTTTCGCCTTCTTAAAATCTATTTTTCTTTTGCCGTGTTTAATGTATGGTTCTATTGAATTGAATAATAAAAACAAGTCCCTCTTTCGATTGATAGAGAGACGCCATAAATCTCTTCTATTAATTAATCCATTTTTTGAGACATATCCTTTATATTTATTAATTTTTGGTTTTGGACACAGAATATTTAATTGGGTTAATTTTTTCCATACTCCCTGAAGAATACCTTTATCATAAGATTGAATTTCAATACCTGCGGTAGGAGTTTTCGATCCTCGGCAAAGTCTTACAAATATGTGTCCTTCTGCATCAATGTATCCAGCCAAAAAGGCGAAAAATATTTTTTTATTTCTTAAAATCCAAGGTTCAATTCGATCTTGTTTTGACAGTAAGAACTTAAATGAATAGTTGAGCAACCATCTAATATCAGTTATGATCCGTTCATTAATAACTCGATTTTTTCTAATGGTGAGTCTAGTATATTTACAAAATAATAATTTTATTAGTCTAACTTGTTCTCGTCGTGATGTTGAGCAACTTACCTGTATCTGTAATTTAGCTGGAGTGACGTATAGGTCGCCCAAACGAAAACCGATTAAATAAGCTTTTTCGATTAAATTTCCGCTAAAATTATATTTCGGGTATTTCATTTGAGCTTCCGATAGTGTGCGAGGCGTAATATTGTATTTCTTCATTAACTTTTCTACTGCGCACCTACTACACTTCATTCTTCTTGCTATTTGATTTTGGGAAAGTTTTTTAATTGAATAAAGCCTGTTTAATGTTTTTTTAGAGATAATAACCGGTCTTCTCGTGCCAAGTCGACTTCGTCTTTTTAGTTTATAGAACTTCATTATATTTAGAATACTTGCAGGGCTACAATGGTATAATTTGCTTATTCTTTCAACCGAGAATTTATTAAAATCATAAAGTTCTTTCAAGGTTCGTTTTGGAATTATAATTTTTCTAGTCGCTTCTGAAAGTGTGCGAGATGGAATTGAATAGCGATGCATTGTTCTCTTAATTGTAGTGGGATCACAACGAAACCTCTTTGCTATTTTAGCCATAGATAGTCTTTTATCTACGTAAAGATTTCGAAGTGAATTTTTAGAAATATTGATTCGCTCCATGGTATTATTTGCAATGTTATTTATAACTATATTATATCATAATAATTTTCCGAAAGATATTAGTATGAAGCAAATTGATATGGCCCTGTTTAAAATGGGGCCACTTGACATTCTTTTTCAATATGTTAATTTAAGATATAAAAATAAAAGGAGGTACAGTTCTTTGGAAAAACCAAATTTTAAAATAGGAATGACTTCGGCTGAGGTGCTCTTTGAAATTATCAGAGTGAATTTAGAAGAACCCCATTTTCTACGAGGTCAATTTATTCGGTTTCATAACTATATTACAAGAGAAAACACTCGAGATAGAAAAGTTAACTTTCTCTCGCAGCTTCTATTTCACGATTATTCCAAGCTTAGTATGATTGGCGTTCATGGTCGGGATATAACGCTGGATTGGCTCAACGCATGCCCGCCTCGTTCAAAGAAAGATCCGACACTCGGTGTTATTTCGGAGGTAAGAATAGCATTCAGCTTTACAGATTATCGTTCATATCATATTCCCATGATGGACTTTAATTGTCCAAAGAGTCCGAAAAACTTGTCTCAGATAGAAAAATTATTAAGAACAATTGGGCAAGAAGAAGGTGTTATTCTAGACGCTGGGAGGTCTTACCACTATTACGGCGTTAATCTCATGGACGAGAAAGAATGGTTAAACTTTCTAGCCAATTGTTTTCTATCCGGACTTGCTGACGAACGGTACATCGGCCACCGCCTTAAAGACCATTGCGGCATATTAAGAATATCCGCTACTCCGCTTAGGCCAAAAGTTCCAACAGTGGTTTCAATTATGTAAAAGGGGACAGATTCTAAGGCGGCTCTGCGAATCATGTGGAGCCGCCATTTTTATTGCCAAAAACGAGAGAATCCTCTATACTGAAGAATAGGTCGAGACGATAAATTTTAAGTTTTTAAAACTATGAGCATTATTCAAGTTATTTTAATCATTGTTGCAGTAGTGGTTTTGTGGATAGTTTTTGCTTACAACAGCTTGGTCGCTCTTAAAAACCGGGCCAAAGAGGCCTGGTCGGATATTGATGTTCAGTTAAAAAGAAGATACGATTTAATCCCTAATCTCGTAGAGACGGTCAAGGGCTATGCGGCTCACGAAAGAGAGCTTTTTGAAAAAGTCACTCAAGCCAGGACCCAGGCAATGGTCGCTCAAGGATTAAAAGAGAAAGGAGAAGCTGAAAATATGCTGTCCTCAACTCTAAAATCGCTTTTTGCCGTAGCGGAAAATTATCCTGATTTAAAGGCCTCAACCAATTTTCTGGAACTGCAGCGAGAACTGACCGATACCGAAGACAAAATCCAGGCAGCCAGGCGCTTCTACAATACTAATGTCAGGGACCTCAACATTAAAATTGAGACTTTCCCGGCCAACCTCATCGCCGGCCTTTTCGGCTTTAAACCGATGGAGTTTTTCGGAGCAGAGGAGGGGGCCAGAGAACCGGTATCAGTTAAATTCTAACCACTAATCAATCCAAATTTTTGAACGAATGCTCGCTAATATTTGTGATTATTAGTGATTTAAATTAGCATTCTATTCGTGGCATGACATTATATACTCAAGCTGAATCCAATATCAGGAAGACTTGGCTTTTCATCACCCTGTTTTTAATTTTCATTATCGGTTTGGGTTGGGTTTTCAGCCGCGTTTTCCAAAATCCGGTTATTCTGATTTATGCGGTGATCTTCAGCTTGCTGATGAATCTGGCCAGTTTCTGGTATTCAGACAAAATCGTCTTGGTCCTGGCCAAAGCCAAACCCATTGAGAAACAAGACAATCCGGAACTTTACCGCATTGTGGAAAATCTTTGTATTACGGCTGGTCTGCCTCTGCCCAAAATATATATTCTCAACGAAGCTCAGCCGAATGCTTTTGCCACCGGTAGAAATAAGAACCACGCGGTTTTGGCGGTGACCAGAGGCTTGCTGGAAAAATTGGATAAAACCGAATTACAAGGGGTGATCAGCCACGAGTTGTCGCACATCGGGAATAAAGACATGCTGTTGATGGCCATGGTCGTGGTTTTGGTTGGGTTTATCAGTATTATTTCCGATTGGTTTTTGAGGTCAATGTGGTTCGGCGGATTCAAGAGAAGAGAGAGCAGAGATGAAGGCCAGGCCGGTTCTATTTTGGCTTTAGTTGGGATAGCTTTGGCAATTTTATCGCCGATTGTGGCCATCTTGATCCAATTGGCGATTTCCAGAAAAAGAGAATTTCTGGCCGATGCTTCCGGCGCTCTTTTGACCAGATACCCGGAAGGTTTAGCCAGTGCTTTGGAAAAGATTGCGGCTGATAAAAATCCTTTAACCGTGGCTTCCAACGCTACCGCCCATCTTTATATCGCCAATCCCTTTAGAGGTAGCAAAATATCAAGCTTGTTTATGACCCATCCGCCCCTCGAAGAAAGAATCAAGGCGTTGAGGGGAATGCAGTTTTAAAAATAAAAAATTAAGGAAGGGTGCAAGAGTGGTTTAATTGGCGGTCCTGGAAAGACCGTGTATCGAAAGGTACCGTGGGTTCGAATCCCACCCCTTCCGCAAGTCAATTTCATATGGAAAAGGAAAATATTTCAATAATAAACATAAGAGATATAAAGAATAAGAGATTGGCTAAAATAATACCGGAATTCTACGAACTTAGAGACGTTATTGAAAATAATCCTTGGCATAACCAAGAGCCGGTTTTCAACCATACCCTTTCAGTTTTAGATAATTTAGAGAAGGTTATTCATAATTCGAGTAAAGACATCAAGCGAGCTTTAACCGAAGTTGTTGATAAAAATTCAAGAAATGATTTGTTATATGTTGCGGCATTATTTCACGATATTGGCAAGAAAGAAACAATTACTGATTTAGGCAATGGAGTTAGGGGCTGTCCAGGGCACGAACGAAAAGGGACAGGGAAGGCAGAGAAAATATTGAAGCGATTCGACCTTTCCAAAAGGGAATTTAAAATTATTACAGGCATAGTTAGAAATCACGGCGTGATACACGATATTATCGGCTTGGGGTGCAAGGATTTCCGAAAAAGCGTAGGGAAGGAACGTAGTTTAACGCACGTCGTTACCGGTCTAGAGAATAAAAACTTTCAAACAGAATACAAAAGTTTTAAAAAGGAATTTTCAAACATATCATACTATTTAGAACTAATTTTACTGGCATTTGCCGATACCGTTGGCAGTTATCTAGAGAAAACCAAGCCGGCTGAATTTCGCCACAGGGTCAATTTTTACAAAAAAGAGTTGAAGAGTCTGTCCTCAAAGAAAAAATAGCCCCGACCCACGTGCCTCGAGTTGGCGGGGTTGACATCGCATGGTATCTTGATAATATAAAATTATGAAAAAGCATAAAGAGAAAATCTATCAATATGAGGTCGTTTTTGATACTAATGGAGAAGGGTATACGGTTACAGTACCCCATCTCCCCGGCTTAGTTACTGAAGGAGATAATTTACGGGAAGCCCGTGCAATGGCAAAAGATGCCATCCGTTGTTATCTTGAAGCGCTCCTAAAAGATAAAATGTTACGGAGGCCAACCGAAGTAAGACGGGAGAAAGTGGGAGTTTGTGCTTAGTTCTATCTTTTATGCCAAAGCTCCCGAGGATACCATCCATCTTAGTCATCAGAGCTCTTAAACGAGCTCGTTTTTACGAATATCATCGATCAGGGAGCCACATTCAGTTGCGCCATCTCGGTAATTCTAGTTTAAGAGTAACCATTCCTTTTCAAAGGAAAGATTTAACTCCCAAGACACTAAAATCAATTATTGAACAGGCCGGTCTTACTATCGATAAATTTATTGGATTGCTTTAGCGACCCACATGCCTCGGGGTCGCTCTGGCAAAAACAGCCCAAAAGTGCGATAATGCCCCTATAAGGTGCGTTCGCTGGGGTACTTAACCCGAGTGTCCCGCCGAGAAAATATAATTAATAAATAAAATTCATGATTACACCAAAACTTATTTTATCCGTTTTACCCGATAAATTAGGCATCTGTCATTTTGACAAAAACAGCCCCATTCCCGATTGGGCGTTAGAGAAAACAAATTTCACCTCCATTACCAGAACCATGGATGAACTTTCCATCACCTTGCCCCAGGAGAAAATTCCCGGCGGAGTGCTGACCGAAGGGGATTGGCGGGCTTTTAAGCTCGAGGGGGACGTAGCCATCACATCGGTCGGCATCATTGCCGCTTTGGCCAAACCCTTGGCTGAAGCCGGCATCAGCATCTTTAATGTTTCCACTTACGAAACCAATTATATTCTGGTTGAAGAGAAGAATCTCGCTAAAGCCAGCGAAGTTTTAAGCAAGTTTTGCGAGATTAAAGCTTAAGGAATAAGCCACTACTTATTCCTTTCGCCTCTTCATTTTAATTCAGAGGACTAAAAATGAGTAAAATAATTTTAGCTTCCGCTTCTCCGAGAAGAAAAGAATTGTTTGAGCAAACAGGGATTCCTTTTGTTGTTGAGGTCAGTGATTATAGGGAAGATATGAATTTAAAGCTAAAGCCTTTGGAATTGGCGAAGGAACTTTCAAGGGGGAAAGCCGAGGCGGTGGCTAAAAATCATAAAAATGAAGACGCAGTAATTATAGGGGCCGATACTTTTGTTGTTTTCAAAAATAAGATTTTAGGTAAGCCCCATACCGCCGAAAAAGCAAAAGAAATGATTAAAGAAATGAGTGGAAGAGGTCACTCCGTCATTACCGGTTTTACCGTGCTTGACGTGAAATCTGGCAGGGAAGTTTCAAGAGCCGTCGAAAGCAAGGTGTTTTTTAGAAAACTTACAGATAAAGAGATAGACACTTATGTTAAAAATGGAGAACCGTTGGATAAAGCTGGCGCTTATGCCATTCAAGAATTCGGTTCGGTTTTGATAAAAAAGGTTGATGGTGATTACTCTAATATAGTCGGATTGCCCCTAGCCCCACTAATTGAAGAATTAAAGAAATTTGGTGTAAAACTATGAAAATTACCATTTGCGGCAGCATTGCGTTTTATAACGAAATGCAAAAAACCAAAGAAGACCTGGAAAAAATGGGCTACGAAGTGAAATTACCGCCATCACAGCTTGAAGACGGCAATGGCCAGCCGATTTCGGCGTCGCAGTTTTACAAGATAAGAAAAACAAGTTTGGGCAATGAGACGTGGGTTTGGGACAGAAAAGAAGAAGCGATGAAAAGACATTTTGATAAAGTTGTTTGGTCAGATGCGATATTAGTTTTGAATTACGACAAAAACAATATCGAAGGCTATGTCGGGGCCAATACGCTCATGGAAATGGGTTTGGCGTTGCATCTTAATAAAAAAATTTATCTTTTGAATTCCATGCCGGAAATATCTTATAAAGAAGAAATATTGGGGATGAAGCCGATTATCATCAACGGCGATTTGAATAAGATTAATAATATCTCAAATGAAAAATCTTAAAGAATACCAAAAGTTCTGTCAAAAGACGGCTTTGAAATTCAAGGATAAAGAAAAAGAAATCTTAACTTGGGGTTTGGGCGTGGCTGGAGAAGCGGGAGACATCGCCGGTTGTATTAAGAAAACTATTTCCCACAAGAATGACCAGAAAGCGGGCATCAGGGAGAATCTCGGAGATGCTTTGTGGTATATGGCCATGATTTGCAATTATTTCGGCTGGGATTTGGACGAAGTTTTGGGCGAAAACATTGAAAAGCTGAAAAAAAGATATCCGGCAGGCTTTACCAAAAAATCAGCTGAAAGAAAAGGCATAGATTGGAACGAGAAATAAAAATATGGAAATTAAAGACAGAAAACTCCATAGGATAGCTGCTACCGCCGTTATCCATAAAGACGGGAAATACGTTCTATTGAAAAGGAGTTTGGAAGAAAAAGCTTTTCCCGGTAAATGGACGGTCCCCGGAGGCAATATGGAGGTGGATGACTATATCAATCTTCCCGTTAACAAGGCTGGACAATGGTATAACGTCATAGAAAAATCTTTAAGGAGGGAAATAATGGAGGAAGCTAATCTTGAGGTTGATAAATTAAATTATTTAGTGGATATCACTTTTATCCGTCCGGACGGAATACCGGTAGTAATCTTAAGCTATTGGGCAGAATACAAATCAGGAGAAGCGAAAGCGGGCGAAGATAATATTGATTATGCTTGGGCTACCCTGGAAGAAGCCAAGAACTACGATTTAATTGAGGGTATCTTGGAAGAAATTGAAATGGTTGATAAGATATTAAAAGGGGTTGATATCAAATAATGATAGTTTAAATATGTCGCAAGAATCATCTGATTTAATATTTTTATCGCTGATTTTATTGTGGGTTTTGCCCTGGAAGGGAGTAGCCCTCTGGAAGGCGGCTCGCAACAGCCATAAAAAATGGTTCATCGTTTTATTGATAGTGAATACCTTGGCTGTTTTGGAAATTATTTATATTTTTTACTTTTCTAAAAGAAATAATCCGAATGTTACGAATTCGTATCCGAATGATACGAATAATTCGTAGAATTCGGATAACTATTTGTAGAATTCGTATTATGTTATCTTCACCCATAGAGGAAATAAAAAATCGGCTGGATATTGTTGAGGTGATTGGCAATTATATCAGGCTCCAAAAAGCCGGAGCTAACTTTCGGGCGGTTTGCCCTTTTCATTCCGAGAAGAAACCTTCTCTTTTTGTTTCGCCAGCCCGCCAAATCTGGCATTGTTTTGGGTGTTCGGTCGGAGGTGATATCTTTAAGTTTGTCATGCAGATTGAAGGAGTGGAATTCGGCGATGCCCTGCGCATTTTAGCCCAGAAAGCTGGCGTGGAATTAAAAAAACAGTCGCCAGAATCAGTCGTCTGGCGAACGGAAAGAAACCGGCTTTACGAAATTTGCGAACTGACGGCTCGCTTCTTTGAAAAGCAGCTGGAAGCAAGTTCCGTGGGCCAAGAAGCCAGAAAATATCTTTTGGGCAGAGGCATCACAGAGGCGTCTTTAAAAAAGTGGCGTGTGGGCTATGCGCCCGATGTTTGGCAGGGTTTGTCCGATTTTTTGGCTGATAGAGGCTATCAAAAAAGCGATATTGAGAAGGCTGGCTTGGCTTTAACCTCTGAAAAAGGCTCATTCTATGACCGGTTCAGGGGCCGGATTATTTTTCCGATTTTTGATTTAAATTCCCAGGTAGTTGGTTTTGGCGGCCGGGTTTTCAAAGAAAAAGACAAAAAAGAAATCGCCAAATACGTCAACACTCCCCAAACCATGCTTTACGACAAGGGCCGCATTTTATACGGCTTGGATAAAGCCAAGGTAGCCATTCGTAAGCAGGATGTTTGTATCTTGGTTGAAGGATATGTTGACGCCATGATGAGTGCGCAGGCCGGGGCAGAAAACGTGGTCGCCACTTCCGGTACCGCCCTGACTGCTTTTCAGCTGAAGATTTTAAAAAGGTATTCCAATAATCTGCTCCTGGCCTTTGATATGGATGTGGCCGGTGATTCAGCCACCAAAAGAGGCATTACACTCGCTCAAACCCAGGGGTTTAATATTAAAATTGTGACCATGACTGAAGGTATGGATCCGGCTGACATTGTTTCCAAAAACCCTGAAAACTGGCTGGAGATGATTAATGGCGCCAAATCCATTCTTCAGTTCTATTTTGAAACAACTTTCGCTCGTTTTGATCCCCAAAACCCTGAAGGCAAAAGAGAAATCTCCAAGATTCTCCTGCCGATTATTAAAAGAATTCCCAATAAAATCGAGGGAGCTCATTGGGTCCAGGAATTGGCCAAAAGGCTGAACGTTAAGGAAGAAATCGTGGAAGAGGAGTTAAAAAACGTCAAACTGGATAATCAGGATTATTATCTGCCAGAATTCTTGGACCCTCCCTCTCCCCCTCAATTAAAAACCAGAAAAGACATTTTGGAAGAAAGGGTTATTTCTTTGGTGCTGAAAGAGCCTCAGCACTTGCTCTTGGTGAAGGAAGACTGCTTGCCTTGTTTTTCTTCCCGGATGCAGACCATTTTGACTGATTTGAAACAAGAGAAATTAACCGAGGGAGATGATTTCATCAATTATCTTTTTTTAAAGGCTGAAGTCGAAGAGGCCGAATTTGATGCGGTGGCCGAAATCCAAATCTGCTTGAAAGAGATAGAGCATCTGGAAACCAAGACCAAACTGGACGAAATATCGCAGGAGATTAAAAGAGCCGAAACGGAAAAAGAGCTGGAGAGGGTTAATAACTTAACGCGCGAATTTAATAAACTGGCCAATAAACTTTTAGACTAGGCGAAGAGGTAAACCTCTTCTTCATCTGCGTTTTTAATAAATTAAAAACTTGATCGATGAGCAAGAAAAGGAAAAAAGCCCGTCGAAAGCCCAAGCATTCCCACGGGCGAGGAAAAAAGAAAAACCCGCCAAAAGCCCGGCGGGCATTTAGGCGGG
>MHMH01000019.1:11890-28873 GCA_001819335.1 Candidatus Nealsonbacteria bacterium RIFCSPLOWO2_01_FULL_43_32
CGGGGAAAAAAACTAAAACGAAGAAGAGAAGCAAGGCAAAGAAGGCGAGGAAGGCAAAGAAAACAAAAAAGAGAAAGGCAAAAACAAGCTCGCTTGATTTAGCAGCAATCAATGAATTAATGCAAAAAGGCGCCAGCCGAAGATTTGTGACTTATTCGGAGATTTTGCATTATTTTCCGGAAATAGAAAAAAACATCAAAGGTTTGGGATTGCTTTATGAAGAGCTGGAGAAAAAGGGGATTGAGGTCAAGGAGGCCAGGGAGTTTTTGGAGATTAAAGAAGGCAAGGAAAAAGAAGAAAAAATCACGCCCAGCGCCGAAGTGCGGCTTGACTCGGTTCAGATGTATTTGAAAGACATCGGCAAGGTGGCATTTTTAACTGCTGACGAAGAAAAGGAACTGGCTAAGAAAATTGAAAAAGGAGAGGAGGAGGCTAAAAATAAACTGGCCCGAGCCAACTTGAGATTGGTCGTTTCTATTGCCAAAAAATATATTGGTAGGTCGCCCAATTTAACTTTGCTTGACCTGATTCAGGAAGGGAACTTGGGCTTGTTCAGGGCCGTGGAAAAGTTTGACTGGCGGAGAGGCTATAAGTTTTCAACCTATGCCACTTGGTGGATCAGGCAAGCCATTACCCGGGCTTTGGCTGACCAGGCCAGGACCATCAGGATTCCGGTTCACATGGTGGAAACCATTTCCAAGTATACTCAAGTCAAGCGCCGCTTATTGCAGGATTTAGGGAGAGAGCCCTTGCCCGAAGAGATTGCTTCTGAAATGGGCATTGATGTGGCCAAGGTCCATCATATTCAGAAAATTTCCCAAGAGACCGTTTCTTTGGAAACGCCCGTGGGGGAAGACGAAGAAGACAGCGTTCTGGCTGAATTCATCGAAGACGATAAAGTCATCGCTCCTTCTCAAGAAGCGGCCCGAACTCTTTTAAAAAACAGATTGCAGGAGATTTTGGTTGACTTGGCTCCCAGAGAACAAAAGATACTGGCTATGAGATTCGGCCTGACCGACGGCATTACCCATACCCTAGAAGAAGTGGGTAATGAGTTTGGCGTGACTCGCGAAAGAATTCGTCAGATTGAGGCCAAGGCCCTGGACAGGGTCAGGGAGCACCGTTCTCTTAAGAAGTTGAAAGAATACTAAAAATATTGTATATAATAAGAGTACATTGAACAATAAAATACATTCCCCTGTAGCTCTCCGCCAGCTGGCGGAGGTAGAGCGGGGAAAATTATGTACTCAGTTTATTCAATTTTTAATAGAAAACATAATAAAATATATATAGGTCAGAGTGAAGATTTAGAGACAAGATTAAGATTGCATAAAGCAAAATTATTTAAAAATAGTTATACATCGCGTTTTGATGGCGAGTGGGAGTTAATTCATAGGGAAAATTTTGAATGGCGACGAGAGGCGTTGATTAGAGAAAAGCAATTAAAAAGTTATAGAGGTAGAGAATTTATTCGTAGTTTAATAAACTAATAATTGAATTATTCCCCTGTAGCTCAACGGTAGAGCGGCTCGCTGTTAACGAGAAGGTTGTAGGTTCGAATCCTACCGGGGGAGCAAGACGAGACTCGAACCACCCAGTATTGGGCAGTTTTTTTGGTAGATTTTGATAAAATATTGGTAGATATTGACAAGTTTTGGTAGATTTGATACTATAATTACATGGAGCAAGGCAAAAATTTATTAAGCATAGGCGGGGCCGCTAAATTTCTCAACGTTTCAATAAATACGCTCCGCATATGGGATTCATCGGGAAAGCTGAAAGCCCTGCGAAGTCCGGGCGGGCATCGTTATTATTCCAAAGAACAGTTGGAGCGATTTGCGTCAGATATTGAATCGATAGCGCGAGTTTGGGCCGAGAGCCCAACGGCGCCTGAACTTTCGCCCGATCAATACTGCCAAACGCACGATATCTTTAGGGCCCGGCTCGACACGATGTCCGTTATTCTTGGCCAAAATTCTGCTATAAAGAATATTGCGCCGTTAATTGTCGCAATAACTGGTGAAATCGGCAACAACTCATTTGACCATAATTTCGGCAATTGGCCAGATGTGCCCGGCATTTTTTTTAGTTATAATACAGATAAACGAACCATTATTTTGGCCGATAGGGGTCTGGGAATCCGCGCTACACTTTTGAGGGTGCGTCCCGATCTAAAGGACGATATAAATGCATTGATGGTGGCATTCACGGAGCGTGTTTCCGGCCGCGCTCCCGAGCAGAGAGGAAACGGGCTTAAATTTGTGCACAATGTCGCGATTAAATATCCCCTAGGCGTTTTCTTGCAATCGGGTACCGCCATAGCGGAGATCGCCAAGGAGGGGGGTCGGTTTAAAGTAATGCTGGCCGAAAGAAATATGCGCGGCACATTAGCAAAAATAATTTATTAATTATGCTAATAGAGCTTAAAAAATTTGGCAAGGTGCTCACCTCTCGTCCCATGGGGAAGGAGGCGTTTGCGGCAATCCGTCCGACTCTTGACCCGAATGCCGATGTGGTGAAGATTGATTTCGACGGAGTTGTTTCTCTTTCGCCGTCTTGGGCGGATGAATTTTTTACCGCGCTTAAAAGTATGTACGGAAATCGAATAAAGTATTTGGCCACAGACAATCCGTCGGTAATAGAAACGCTTAAAATTCTTGAAGAAAATTAGATAGAAACGGTTCCTGGCACCGTTTTCCGTCACAACTACTAATCGCCATTTTGGCGCTTTTTTGTTTACACTGAACCCGTTGAAGTGGTAAAATAAAATATATCTATGATTATTATCCTTAATTTTGGGGGCCAATACACTCATCTGATCGCAAGACGCATCCGAGAATTGGGCTGTTATGCCGAAATTTTACCTTTTGATATATCATCTTCTAAAATTAAAGAGCTTAAACCCAACGGGTTGATTCTATCCGGCAGCCCCTTTTCCGTGTATGACGAGAATGCTCCTCTCCCCAAAAGTGAAATTTTTAGTCTGAATATCCCAATTTTAGGTATTTGTTACGGCCAACAAATCATAGCTAAAATACTTGGAGGAGAAGTTGAGAAAGGAAAGTTAAGAGAATTTGGCCGTGAAATCCTTACGGTTTTAGATAAAAAGAACCTATTTAAAGGACTTAATAAAAAGGAGGCAGTGTGGTTTTCTCACGGTGATTTGGTCACAAAACTGCCAAAAGGATTTAAAGTAATCGGCAAAAGCCGGACTTCTAAAATTGCTTCTTTTGCCAACAGCGATAATAAAATTTTTGGAATTCAATTTCATCCCGAAGTCATTCATACAAATAAAGGATTAAAAATCATCGAAAATTTTATTTACGGGATTTGTAACGAGAAAAAATCATGGAAAATCAGCAATATTAAAAATAATCTCATCGTTGAGCTCAAGAAAACATTGGGAAATGAGGCGGTTCTCATCGGCGTCTCCGGCGGAGTCGATTCTCTTGTGGCGGCATCTTTACTGAAAGCTGCGATCGGAGACAAACTTTATTGCATTTTCGTAGATAATGGCTTAATGAGAAAAAATGAGGCGGAAGAAATTGAAAAGATTTTTGTCAAAACGAAGTTTAAAAACTTTATAGTTGCCGACGCAAAAGAAAAATTTCTTAGCGCCCTGAAAAAAGTGACCGACCCCGAAAAGAAAAGAAAAATAATCGGCCGCACTTTTATCAGAGTTTTTGAAAGAAAAGCCAAAGAATTGGAAAAACAAGCAAAATTTAAATTTTTAGCTCAAGGAACTATTTACCCGGACAGAATCGAATCCGCTCAACCCTCTAAAAATGCGGCTAAAATTAAAAGTCATCATAACGTTACCCTTCCCAAAAAGTTAAAATTCCAAATAGTAGAGCCCCTAAGAGAGCTGTACAAAGACGAAGTAAGAAGGTTGGGGAAAAAATTAGGACTGCCCAAATCAATCATAGGAAGACATCCTTTCCCCGGCCCCGGATTAGCGGTAAGAATTTTAGGAGAAATAACCAAAGACAGATTGGATATTTTAAGAGAAGCTGACAGTATCTTTATCTCCGAGCTCAAAAAAGCCGGCTTATATGATAAAATCTGGCAAGCTTTCGCCGCTTTGCTCCCCCTAAAAACCGTGGGCGTTATGGGTGATGCCAGAACTTATGAATATATCATTTCTTTACGAGCGGTTAACTCAAAAGACGGAATGACCGCCGACTGGGCAAAAATACCCAATGAAGTTTTGGAGAATATTTCCAGTAAAATTGTTAATGAGGTAAGAGGTGTTAATCGGGTTGTTTATGATATTTCCCAAAAACCGCCAGCCACCATTGAATACGAATAGGAAAAGTGGTAATTTCTAAAGGGGCACTCACGCTAAGAGTGCCCCCCTTAAACCCTCAAGAGGAAAAGGTGCCAGGAACCTTTTCCCCTTAATCGATTAAACCCGCTTTACGATTTTGATTAGATTGGTTAAGAGAATCAAAAAAAACTGAATAATAATGTTGGTTAGAATTAAGCCCACGACCAAAAGGGCAAAGCTGAGCAGAGGGGGCGACTTGATAAAAAAGAAAATAAGAAAAACGGGCCAGATATTTTTCAAATCTTTGGCAGAGGGGCCAATCATAGCTCCGACATTCAAGAATAGCAAAATCATCACCCAGCTCTGCCAGCCCAGCAAGTTTATCTGAGACAACAACCCAAGGGGGATTAGCGAAATGTCCCGCCAGTCAGAAACTTGCGGTAGATTAAAATAACCCGACAGCCAATAGTGATTCATTAGAAAAAGGAACAGCAGTCCGCCGATAAGCGGTGCCAAAGATATTAAGAGCCGTCCGATCAAAGGCAGCCTTGGATTGGGGGAATAAACAACCCGGGGCTGTCTTGAAAAAATATTGTATTCTGTTATTCTTGCTCCGGTTAAAAGACAGGCCAGAGCGTGAGAGGTTTCGTGGACAAAGGCGCCGAGAAAATAGAGCAGATGGGTGAGTTTGCAGTTTAAATAACGCCAGTTAATCCAATTGCTGACATATCCCAACAGAGTGATAAGAATAATTAGCAGGCCCAGGTTCATAACTTTATTTTACCACTTCGATAAACTCAGTGTAAACAAGGACTGATTTGCGCGATTGTTGCGCGATTATTGCGCGATTATAAGACTGGTGATATAATGAGAGTATTAGTATGTTTAACCCAAAATACAAACTTACCAATTCAATCGTTCAAATGTTGACCGCTATTGCCGAATCGAAAGCGGTTATTGAGCGCGCTAAGATAATGCCACAACAGGAATTAAAATTGAGGCGGCGGGCCTTAATAAGAATGACACACAGCTCGACCGCCATAGAGGGCAACAGATTAAATGCCAATCAAGTGGAAGCGTTGTTAGCGCAAAAGAAAATAGATGCGCCGCAGAGAGATATTTACGAGGTGCAAAATTATCTTAAAGCCTTAAAATATGCAGAAAAAATCGTTAAAACGGGGCAGCCGATTACCGAAAAAGTTCTGCTTAATATCCATAAATTAGTGACAAACAGGACTCTTCTTCAAGAGCAGTGCGGCCACTATCGAAAAACCCGTGTTTTTGTGGTAAGGCAGCGTTCGGGATTTCCAGACGAAATCGTGTACACGGGTCCAGTAGCTAATAAGGTGCCGGAACTCTGTAAAAATCTTCTTCGTTGGATAGCCGGAAACGAAAGGAAAGAAATTAATCCGGTAATTGTCGCGGGGATTGTCCATCAGGAAATAGCCGCTATCCATCCGTTTGCCGACGGCAACGGCCGAACCGCCAGAGCTTTGGCGACTCTGATGCTTTATAAATTAGGCTATGATTTCCGCCGCCTTTTTGCGCTGGAAGATTATTATAACAGTGATAGGCAAGCATATTATAAAGCAATCAACATTGGAGAGAATTACGAGGAGAGAAGGGTTGATTTTACTCCTTGGCTGGAATATTTTGTCAAAGGATTTAAAGAGGAGATAGACAATGTGAGAAGCGCAGTTGCTACGCTTTCTGGCAGAAAAATAAATAAAAATATCAAATCCCAAGTTTTCTTGAGTAAAGATCAGATGGAAATTTTAGATCTTCTTGGTCAGATTGGGAAAATAACCGTCAAAGATATTGCGGAAAGAATAAAGTGCTCCAAGAGAACAGCTCAACTTCATCTGGTAAAACTTAAAAAATTGGGTATGATAAAGCAAGTTGGGAAAGGCCCTGCTTCAGCTTATGTCACGGGATAAAACAGGTCCGAACGTCGTCTGCTTCCCGGAGCCAGTTAGAGTTTATTATAACTTCTTTTTCTTCGACCACATTTTCAACCAATTTGGTCGGTTTTGTTTTGATGAGAGATGTGCTACAATAATTGGAATAAATTATTTATCCACACTACGCCCTTGACAGACATATAGCATATATGCTATACAGATAGTAGTGTGGCTCTAATCGATGGATAATCATTCGGAATACAAAATTTATTACTATCGAAACAGCCGCGCTAACAGAGCCCCAGTTTTGGAATATATTCAGAAAATATCAACTAAAGATAGGGCGAAAATTGCCGCCTATATAATTCTTCTTCGAGATTGCGATGGGCGACTAGATGAGCCCTATAGTCGTTATATTCTTTCTGGTATTAGAGAATTACGCGTAGAATTTGCCCGCAATAAGCACCGGATTTTATATATAACAGTAGAAGGAAAGAAAATAATTCTTCTCCACGCGTTTCTTAAGAAGACTCCTAAAACTCCAAAACAAGAGATTACCCGTGCCTTAAATAATCTTAGTGATTATAAAGTAAATAAAAATCTTATTGAATATGAAAAAGAAATCTAAAAAAATTAGTTATATTTCTTTTGAGCGTTATTTAGCTCAGCAGATGAAAAATAAAGCATTTAGAAGGGCTTACGAAGAAGAAGGTCGGCGTCTTGGGATTGCCTATAAAATTCTCCAATTGAGAAAACAGCAAAAGTTGAGTCAAAAGGAATTAGCCTCTAAATTAGATACCACCCAGAGCGTTGTCGCCCGAATAGAGGCAGGACAGCAGAATTTTTCGATTGATACGCTGGAAAAGATTGCCTCCGCTTTTAAACGAGAGCTTAAAATTGAATTTGTCAGATAATTGCGTCTAATTAACGAAGTTGTATTTTTCAAGCCATCGGGGCTCAAAGAAGATTCTCTTCTTTTCGACCTTCGCCCCGCTTTGCGGGACTTGGTGCTTGATTTTTTTATAATAAAATGGTAAAAATATTATATTAATCAAAGAAGAGGAGGTCGTCTCATGGTAGATACGCTGGTTGACTATAGTGCTGATGGCGCCGGGAAATTTGTTGCTTTATTTTTTCCTGATGATTACCCGGAGAAAAACCCTGGGGTTCCCGCAAGCGAACTAATGGAGCTTATCGGAAGCGATATTAAAATCGGTCATCTATGGAGAGGTGCCAAGAACACACTTGAGTTCTTTTGGGGGCCGGAGCTAGATAAGACGAAGGTAAATGAGGCGCTTAGTTCTTTCCAGAGCAAATACCCCGGCTTAGAGATCAAGTTCAGATCAGATACTATTATTACGATGTAATCGGAAATCTACCCAAGAACTAAAGTTGGAGAAGTAGGCTTAAGTCCTACTTCTCCAACCAATCAAAACGCCCATCGTTGGGCACTTTTTATTTATACTCCCATTAAACAGCCTCTAACATCGTCCAATCAATTCCTTCATTTGCACGAGCGTCACTTCAGGACACTTCAACACTTCTTTCCACCTCAAGGTTCTCCACCTTCGTTTAAAACTTCGGCGGACAAGTAAAATCGTCCGCTAGAGCGAGCTTACTATTAAAATACACGGGTGCAGCCAGTGTTTTTAATTAAGTTATCCACAGCCGCAGGTTATTTAGTTGTGGTATAATATTATTATATGAAAACAATCATTATTTTTATTATTGTTTTGCTGCTGGCGGTGGCGGGGGCTTATTATTTCGGTTATTTGAAAGGATACGGGAAAGGAATGGAGGTTGGTAGGGCAGCGGCTAAAAGCGGAGCTGGTGCGGCAGTTGAAACGCCCCTGGGAGAGATGCCTTCTACTAATCCGTTTGAGAAGGCGATAAATCCATTTAAAGATTTATATCAGAATCCCTTTAAATAGTATTTAAGGGGATTTTAATTTCATGAGAAAGTATTACTATTTTTTATTTTTTTCCATTTTAATTTTTGCCGGGGCGGTAGTTTTTGCCACCTCAAAAGAAGACATTACTTTTCCCGTGGCTGAATTGGGGAATTGTCAGAGCGAAGAAGCCTGCGAAGCTTATTGCGATTTGCCAGAGAATATGGAACCATGCCTTGATTTTGCGGAATCTCATAATTTAATCCCAGAAGAAGAGATTGCGATCGCTCGAAAGATGCTGTCAGCTGGCGAGAAAGATGGGCCCGGCAGCTGCAGAGGGCAGGAGGAGTGCGATGCTTATTGCGATGAGATTAATCATTTGCCGGAATGTTTAGCTTTTGCGGAAAAATATGATTTGATGCCGCCTGATGAGCTGGCAGAGGCAAGAAAAATAGCCCAAGCTCTGGAGCAGGGTTTTACCCCTCCTAATAATTGCCGAAGCAAGGAAGATTGCGATGTTTATTGTTCGCAGCCGGCCAATATGAAAGAATGCATTACTTTTGCTAAAGCAGCTGGTTTAATACCGCCGGAAGAATTAGAAGAAGTTGAAAAAGTTCTAGCGGCCATTGAACAAGGGGTGATGCCTCCGCCTTGCGGTGGCCGAGATGCTTGTGATGAGTATTGTTCTCTTCCAGAACATTTGGAAGAATGCATTACTTTTGCCGAAGCAGCCGGCTTTATGTCACCAGAAGAAGCAGCCATGGTTAGGCGTACTGGCGGCAAGGGGCCGGGCGACTGCCGCGGTAAAGAAGCCTGTGAAGCTTTTTGCGAAGATCCGGCCAATATGGGGCCCTGCGTTGATTTCGCTGTGGAAAACGGATTTATGTCAGCCGAAGAAGCGGAGCAGGTAAGAAAAATGATGGCGGCTGGGTTTACTTCCGGACCCGGCGGATGCAAAGGGCAGGAAGAGTGCGAAACATTTTGCGATGAGATATCTCACATGACAGAATGCGTTGATTTTGCGGAGAAGACCGGCATGATGAGCCCGGAAGATGCCTCTCGCGCCAGGAAAATGGCGGAGATGGGCATCAGCGGCGGTCCGGGCGGCTGTAAAGGAGAAGAAGAATGCCGGGCTTTTTGCGATGACCCTGACAATATGGAAACTTGTTTGAATTTTGCCATTCAAATAGGCGATATGAGTCCCGAAGAAGCAGAGCAAATGCGGCAGGGAAAGCAAAGGATGGCGCAAACCAAAGAGTGTTTAGCAATGCCTTGTTCAGAAGCTTTTGCTTGTTTAGGGAATTTATCTCAAGGCGAGCCCACGGAGCAAGGGGAGCCGGCCGAAGGCGGCGGGCAGAACCCAGAAATTCAGGCTAAAGTTGAATCTTGCCTTGAAGAAACAAAGCAGGCGCAACAAGAGTGTTTAGCAATGCCTTGTCCGGAAGCTCTTGCCTGTCTGCAGAGTTTATCTCAATACGCGCCAGGGGATCAAGAGAAACCGGAAGAAGACAGTGGGCAAAGCTCAGAAATTCAGGCTAAAATTCAATCTTGCGTTCAAGAAATGATGCCTCAAGAAGGCATGACGCAGCCCGAGGGGTTTGAACAGCCAGAGGGATTTGGAGGTGAAAGACCGGAAGGCACTGGCCCCACCCAAGAAGAGACAGATAGAATGATTCAAGAAGAAACCCAGCGGCAAATGGAAACAATCCAGCAGCAAATAGAACAGCAAATGCAACAACAAGAAGCGCCTCAATCATTTTTTGAAGCAATCAAAAACTTCGTAGCCGGTCTAGTTCCAGCGATATGAGCCCTTGACAAAAGAATCAGAATATCATATCTTGATAACGTAACTTAAAACTCAAACATGTTTGAGTTTTTTGATTGAAGTTACCGCAATAAAGGTCGCAAGCTAAGGAAATTAAATACCGCTGCAGGGTCGTCTAATTCTGTAGCTTACATTATTATGAAATTTTATATGGAAGGCGAAGAGCCAACAACACCCGAAACTCCAGTTGAAACCCCGACCGAATAGGGGACAAAAGAAGGAGTGTAAAGGTGTTTCAAAAACAAAGACAGCCTTTCGACAAACTCAGGGCTGTTTTTGTTTTTTAAAAAGGGATAAAATAAACATATGCAAAAGAATTGGCACGCAATTTCACTCTCAGAAGTTTTTTCCGAAACGAAAAGCAGCAAAGAAGGACTGACCGACTCAGAGGCGCATCAAAGATTAAAAGAACTCGGACGCAACGTTCTTCCCCAAGAAAAACCGTATTCCAAGATACGGCTGTTTTTGAGCCAGTTTAACAGCCCCCTGATGTATATTTTGCTTGCGGTTGTTGTTGTTTCGTTTTTCCTTAAGCACTACTCGGATACGATCTTCATTATTATCGTGTTGCTTATTAACACTACCGTCGGTTTTTATCAGGAGAATAAGGCCAATCAATCGCTTCTCGCCTTAAAGACAATGGTGAAAGTCAGAGCAAGGGTTTTACGGGATGGTTATGAAAAAGAAATAGACAGCGAAGAATTGGCAGTCGGTGACGTAGTATTTCTGAAATCGGGCGATAAAGTGCCCGCCGACGGACGCATCATTGAATCAAAGGGATTAAAAATAAACGAAGCAAGTTTAACGGGCGAATCGCAAGCGGTTGAAAAAAAGGAAAAAATAGACATGGTTTTTATGGGCACGATTGTGGAAGAAGGACGGGCAACGATAGTGATTGTGGCTATTGGAATCAATACGCAAATCGGCGAAGTGGTGTCGCTCCTCAAAAAAACAAAAGAACGTAAAACGCCGCTTCAGTATAAAATCATTTCCCTTTCGAAAATTACCGGAGCGTTTATTCTCTCCATTATCTTTGTTATCGTTACTATCGGTTACTTCACGGAAAAATCTTTTGCCGATATTTTTATTGCCTCATTAGCCCTTGCAGTTTCAGTAATACCCGAAGGATTGCTCCCCGCCATTACTGTCATACTTGTTTTGGGAATGCGGCGTATTTTCAAACAGAAGGGACTGGTAAGGAAACTCGCCGCCACGGAAACATTGGGAAGCGTAACCGTCATTTGCACCGATAAAACAGGAACTCTTACGGAAGGTAAAATGCGGGTAAGCCATATCTTGACGAGCACGAGAGAATTATTAAGCGATCATCTCGACGGCCTTGCTAAGGGCGAATCCGCCTCAGGCGGAGAATCACATATTGCGGCGTTAAAAATCGCCACCCTGGCAAACGATGCCTTTGTGGAGAATCCGGAGGCGGAATTGCAGGAATGGGTGGTGCGAGGCAGACCGACCGAAAAAGCTCTGCTTTTGGCGGGAATGCAGTCGGGTTTGGATAAACACGAGCTTGAGAAACAATATCCGATTTTAGATAGAATCAGTTTCGAATCGGACTATAAGTTTGCCGCCACATATCATCGCAAAAATGAGAAGCAAAATATACTCTATGTCATTGGAGCCCCGGAGGAGATTATTGCCCGTTCTGTTGATTTGGATGTTGATAACAGAACGGAGAAATTAAGCATAATTCAAGCGGATAAATTGATAGCGAAACTGGAAACGCTTACGCAGAAAGGCCTGCGCGTTCTTGCTTGTGCTCATAAGAATTACGATTCCGAAACGCAATATCAAAATCTCACTGAATTAGTAAAAGAACTTTCGCTTGTTGGTTTTATCGCTCTTAAAGACCCGCTCCGTCAAGACGCCAAGGAGTCAATTGCAATTACCAAGAAAGCCGGCATCCGAACAGTCATTGTCACGGGAGACCATAAGCTCACCGCCAAAGCCATTGCCGAAGAAATCGGTCTTGAGGCAAAAGACGAAAACATAATTGAGGGGAAGGAATTGGAAGCAATAAGCGATGATGAATTGAAAGAAAAATCAAAGATTATCTCTATTTATGCCCGCGTTTCTCCCCGCCACAAATTAAGAATTGTTGACGCGCTTCAGGCGAACGGAGAGGTGGTGGCCATGCTTGGCGATGGCGTTAACGACGCCCCGGCCCTTAAATCCGCCGATATCGGCGTGGCCGTCGGTTCTGGCACGGATGTGGCAAAAGAAGTGGCTGATTTGATATTGCTGGACGACAATTTTAAAACCATAGTAAAAGCGGTTGAGCAGGGCAGGGTGATTTTTGGAAATGTCAGGAAAGTGTTTGTCTTTCTGGTGGCGGACGATTTTTCTGAGCTATTTTTATTTTTGGCGAGTATGGCAATGGGATTTCCGCTTCCGTTATTACCCGCGCAAATTCTTTGGATAAACCTTGTTGAGGACGGTTTCCCGGATATCGCCCTTACCGCCGAACAGGAAACAAAAGGAGTAATGGATGAAAAGCCGAGAAATCCCAAAGAGCCGATATTAAACAAACCGTTGAAGAAATGGATGACCGCCATTTTCTTCATTACCGGCCTGGCGGCGTTTCTGTCGTTCTTTTTCCTGTGGGAACTGACCGGAGACTTACATAAGACAAGGACGATAGTATTCGCCCTGATGTGTGTTGATTCTTTGATTTTCGCTTTTAGCGTTCGTTCATTCAAGAGAACTATTTTCAGAAAAGACATATTTTCCAACCGCTATTTGGTTGGAGCGGTAATCATTTCGGCTGTTTTGCTTGTCGGGGCGGTGTATCTTCCGCTCCTGCAAAAACTTTTAGCTACCCAGTCGTTGGCATTAATAGAGTGGCTAATTATCTTCGGTATCAGTTTGATAGAAATTTTACTGATTGAATTTTTCAAAAAAAGAATTTTTGCGGAACGGACTATGCTGTGGTATCATTGATTAAAAGGTCTTAAATAATAATAATTAAGGCGAGATTAAAAAATGGGCATAGGATGGCAAAATAGAAAACGGCTGGACAGAAAGCTGAAAAAAAGAGGTCTTAAGAAAAAATCAACTAAGCGATAACAAAACATGAAAGGATTTGTCACTAATATTGAACAGGATACGAAAAACAATGATTTTTTCAGGAAAGTGATTTTTACCGCCAGAAACAGCCAGTTGGTTTTGATGACCTTGAGGCCTTCGGAAGAAATAGGGGAGGAGGTCCACGAGCATTTGGACCAATTCTTCAGGTTTGAAGAAGGCGAAGGCAAAGTGGTGATTGAAGGCAAGGAATTTGAAGTCAGAGACGGGTTTGCCGCCGTCGTGCCGGCCGGAACAAAACACAACGTCATCAACACCTCTGCCGAAAATTCCCTGCGGCTTTATACGATTTATTCTCCGCCCAACCATCAGGACACGACCATCCACCAAACTAAAGAAGAGGCGGAGGCCTCGGAAGAGCACTTTGACGGCCAGACGAGTTTTTAGTTAGTCGGTCAACGGGATTAGGTTTATGCGGAAAATTATCTTTTTTGCTTTTATTTTGGGTTTAGCCCTGGCCAGTTTTAATTTTGTTCAGGCTCAATCTGTTCCTGTTGTAATTGATTTTTTCTACAGCGCCACCTGCCCGCATTGCGCCGCGGAAAAAGAATTCCTAAAAAATCTTCAAGCAAAATATCCGGTGGTTCAAATCAAATCGTACGAAGTCATTAGCAGTGCGGAAAACCAGGCGCTTTTGAAGGATTTCTATCAAAAATACCACGTGCCCAAGAGAGAGCAGGGTTTTGTGCCCGTCACCTTCACGCCAACTAAATATTTTATTGGTTTTAATGATCAGGTTAGCCAGGGGATTGAGAATTGCTTGAAGGAATGTATAGGAGCTGGCGGGACAGTGTCTCAAGAAATCAAACTGCCGTTTTTTGGCCAGGTTGATACTTCAAAAATCTCTTTACCCGTTTTAACCGTAATTTTCGGGGCGCTGGACGGTTTCAATCCCTGCGCCATGTGGATTCTGCTGTTTCTTATCGCTCTTTTAATCAATACCCGTTCCAGAAAAAGAATGTGGCTAGTGGCTGGCACGTTTGTCCTGGTATCCGGCATTTTCTATTTTTTAGTTTTAGCTGCCTGGCTTAATTTATTTTTAGCCATACCTTACGTTAATTTAACCAGAACCCTCGTTGGGATTTTGGCTGTGACCGTGGGCCTGTGGCAGATTAAAAACTTTCTGACCTACCACCCCAATGTTTGCCAAGCCATCGGCTTAAAAGCAAGATTGGAGAATGGCCTGCGCAACAAAGCAGAGAGAGTGGTCAGTTCCCCTTTGACCTGGGCGATGCTCGGAGGCGTTGTCTTGCTCGCTTTGGGTGTTAATTTGATTGAGTTCTTTTGTTCGGCCGGCCTGCCCGCTATCTATACCCGCACCTTGGCTCTAAGCGGCTTGAGTTCTTTTGCTTACTATCTTTATCTGCTGCTTTATACTATAATTTTTATATTGGACGATTTGATTATTTTTTCTCTGGCGGTCATCACTTTAAGCAAGCTTAGTTTTACTGAAAAATATAATTATTGGACGGCCCTGATCGGCGGCTTGCTGATTTTCATTTTAGGCGTTTTGTTAATCTTCAAACCGAGTTTATTAATTTTTAATTAAAGCAACATGGTAAAATTTTTAGGTATTTTCGATCTCTTGGCCGCCGGACTTTTGGTCGGAGCTGGCTATGAGCTGGCCATGCCCCAGGGCTTAGTTATTACCCTGGCTGTCTATCTGCTCCTCAAAGCCCTGCTTTTTTTAGCGGATATCGGCAGCTTGTTTGATGTGATAGGAGGCATCCTGCTGATTTTGAGCCTATCCATGACCTTGCCGCCCTTGGTTTTCTTTGTTGCAGCGGTACTGGTTGGTCTAAAGGGTATGATGAGCTTATTTGCTTAAAACGTGGTATCATTAAAATATGAGCTTAAAAGGCAAAGTAGCTATTATTACCGGGGCCAGACGTGGTATGGGCAGAGCCCATGCTTTGGCTTTAGCTCGTGCAGGGGCCAAAGCGGTGGTCAGCGATATTTCTTTGGCCGATTGTAAAAAAGTGGTTAAAGAAATCGAAAAAGCCGAAGGTCAAGCCCTGGCCGTTCAATGCGATGTGACTAAGCAAGGTGAGGTGAACAAAATGGTTGAAGCAGCAGTTAAAGAATGGGGGAAAGTAGATATTCTGGTTAATAACGCCGGCATTGCCCAGTTTTGTCCCTTTTTGGAAATGACTGAGGAAATTTGGGACAGAACTTTGGCTATCAACTTAAAGGGATATTTTTTGTGCGCTCAAGCCGCGGCCAAGCAAATGGCCAAACAAAAATCGGGCGTCATCGTCAACATCGCTTCAGTGGCTATGGGCCAGCAGGGCATCGGTTTTCCCAATATTGCTCATTACTGCGCTTCTAAAGGCGGCATTGTCGGCCTGACCGAAGCTTTGGCTATCGAATTGGCTCCTTACAACATCAGGGTCAATGCGGTGGCGCCGGGCATGATTGAAACGCCCATGATTGCTTCTATCAAGCAGGATAAAAAAGCCCTGGCCGGGCTCTTGGCCCGGGTGCCGCTGCAAAGAGTGGGTAGGCCGGAAGAAGTGTCTCGCTTAGTTTTATTTTTGGCTTCGGACGATTCTTCGTATATGACCGGCTCGACAGTGGTCATTGACGGCGGCTGGCTGGCAGGGTAAGCTGAATGAGCTTGTCAATCATTCATAAAGGTCGATTGAAAAACAAGTTTTAGGTTTTTAAACAAAACATCTTTATACTATGGAAGGTTATTGCGTTAAATGTAAAGCAAAAAGAGAAATGTCAGATGCTAAGGAAGTGAGCATGAAAGGTAAGGGTGGAGTAGCCAGAAGGGCGATGACCGGCAAATGTCCCAAGTGCTCCACCAAAATGTTCCGCATCATGGGCAAGGCCTAAAATCAAAGCAGAAGTCCCGCTTGGCGTGGTTTTTGCGACTTAAAAGGTCGGCAGAATAAATATCAAATATCTTTTTATGGACAATGTAAAAAATGCGACAGTAGAAAAAGCTAACTGCCACGATTGCCAAAAAGAGCTCATCATCCAGGGAGAAGAAATTCAGGATGGGGCAGTGATGCTTGAGTATGACAACCAAGGAGAAAAAATAACGATTTTTAAGTGTGAGAATTGCTTCAAACAGAATCAGGAATTGAGAAATTATCAGCCCTGCGAAGTTTATTCCAGAATTGTCGGCTATCTAAGGCCGGTCCAGCAGTGGAACAAAGGCAAAAAAGAAGAATACAGAGAAAGAGAAACGTTCAAAGTGGGAAAAGACGCTTGCTAAAACCATGGAATTAAATCTTAAACCGGGCCACGTGCTCCATACCCTGATGGAAGAGCACAAAATGATTTTGAGTTTTTTAGACGAGCTTGAGAAGGTCAATCAGCGTCTCCAGCAGACAGGCCAATACGCCGGGAACGACGAAGACATCAAGAAGTTGGCCAATATCGCCGAACATCTGGTCGGAGCCGAGCCCCACCACCAGCGGGAGGAGCAAGTGCTTTTCCCTGAAATAGAAAAAAGGGGAGTTTTCGGCCCCACGCAAGTGATGAGGCAAGAACACGAAGAATTCAGGCCCAAGAAGAAAGAAATTTTAGCGCTGTGCCAAACTGTTTCCAAAACTGATTTCAATAGTTTCAAAAAAAAGCTCAAAGAGGCCACTGATTTTCTGACGGCCTTGCTTCGGGAGCATATCTCTAAAGAAAACGACATTCTCTATCCCATGGCTTTAGAAGTAATCCAGGAAGAAGCTGTTTGGCAAAGCATGAAAAAGGCTTGCGACAAGATCGGCTACTGCTGCTTTACTCCGAAAATCTAAAGGGCATAAAAAATCGCCAAGCAGGCGGTTTTTTGTTAGGATAGTGGATAAGGATTAAGCTCTCTGACTTAAAAGAAAGAAGGCGAGAAATACTGCTGAAAACCAAACAGTACCTGTATAAAGTACGGAGAGATTCATTTGGCCATGAGGACATTAAGCTTTGAACTGGGGGAGCTTTGTTTTAGATACAGACATTTTGCACTCACAATCTAAGGGCTTGGTTAGGAGTTAAACCGTTAAG
>MHMH01000020.1 GCA_001819335.1 Candidatus Nealsonbacteria bacterium RIFCSPLOWO2_01_FULL_43_32
ACTTAACGGTTTAACTCCTAACCAAGCCCTTAGATTGTGAGTGCAAAATGTCTGTATCTAAAACAAAAAAACCGCCAAATGTCTGTATCTAAAACAAGAACAATCTTATGCCAAAACAATACACCAGAGAAAAACTTTGGAAAATATACGAAGGACTCCCTAAAGAGATAAAGGAAGCGATTTTCTCTGAAAAGACGGCTGACCAGATACAAAAAATTTGTCAAAAATATGAGATAACCAACGAAAAGAGCGCTTCGGGGTTAGCTAAATACATTGGCGATGTCCTGCTTGGCGTATTGCCCCCTAAAGAATTGGGCAACCTACTAACATTTGAACTGAAATTGAAAAAAGAAATTGTTAATAATTTGATCAAAGAAATCGAGCAATCTATTTTTCAGCCGGTAGATTCTGGCCTAGAAAAAATTTATGGGACGGGAGCAAAATCAGCTGAAATACTTTCTACCGAAGAACCCCAAACAACATCGGAAAAACATATTAAAAAAACCGACACCTATCGCGAAACTATTTAACAATTATGAATCAATTCACCGTTCCACAATTTATTGAACACGAGGCGAAGATAGTTGGGCCCCTGACTTTTAAGCAATTTGTTTATGTAGGAATTGCCGGAGCTATTTGTTTTATTTTTTACTTTACAGCCCCTTTTTTCGTTTTTATTCTGGCTTCCATCGTGATAATGCTCGGCGGATTCGCCCTGGCTTTTGTAAAAAGCGGGGGCCGGTCGCTACCGATTGTTTTGAAAAACTTTGTATTTTTTTCACTCACTCCTAAAATCTATCTCTGGAAAAAGAAAGGTGGGCTACCGCCAAGAATTATTAAGACCGAGGAAATGCCCAAAGAAATTGTCGCCACCCCTGTCCCCAAGATTATCGGCAAAAGCCGCTTAAAAAACTTATCAACCGAAATTGACACCAAATGATATAACCACTAATAAAATCACGAATTATAACGCAAATAATCACGAATAAAAAAATGGTTGATGACAGATTTAATCCATAAAGAACTAAGTTATAAAATTATTGGTGCGATATTTAATGTTTTTAACAAGTTGGGGTATGGCTATCAAGAAAAATATTATCAAAGAGCCATTGCCTTAGAGCTCAATAAAGAAAAATTGAGATACGTTAGAGAAAAGGAGATTAAACTTAATTATCAAGATGAGGCCATCGGAAAATATTTTCTTGATTTCATTATTGAAAATAAAATCGTCTTAGAGTTAAAAGTAGCCAATACATTCTATATGCGGGATATACAACAAGTATTAGGGTACTTAAAAGCAAGCGGATTACAATTAGGAATTTTAGTTATTATAACTAAACAAGGAATTAAATATAAGCGTATTATTAATATTCGTGATAATTAGTGAATTGATTCGTATTTATTAGTGGTATGCCGACATCTTCTACTCAAGGTTTTCTCGAAATCGACCAGATCAGAGAGGGAGTGATTATCCTGAAGAATAAGGCCTTAAGAGCTGTGATGATGGTCTCCTCTTTGAATTTTGCCTTAAAATCCGAAGAAGAGCAGTCAGGGATTATTTCCCAATTCCAGGAGTTTTTGAATTCTTTGGACTTTTCCTGCCAGATTGTCATCCAATCCCGGAAGCTCAATATCACCGGTTATTTAGACCAAATCAAGGCCCTGGAAGCCAAGCAACAAAACGAGCTACTCAAGATACAAACCGGAGAATACTACAATTTTATCAATGAACTGGTGAGCGCCGGCACCATTATGTCCAAGTCTTTTTATGTGGTGGTGCCCTTTACTCTCTTGGAAGCCAGAGGCACTTCTCCTGGGCAATTATTTAAAGCAGCCAAGCCCATTGCCTCTCTGACTGAAGACGAATTCCAGAGATGCAAGCAGCAGCTGTGGCAGAGGATGGAGTTTGTAGCCTTGGGATTAAGAAGAGTGGGCCTCCAGGCTATACCATTGACCACGCCCGAACTCATTGAGCTGTTTTGGAGCCTGCATCATCCCAAACAAGCCGAAGTGGGCTATTACCCCGAAATACCGCCTGAACTTTCGAAATAACAATACAAAGGAGGTTCGACCTCCTAACATTAAGTTAATTTCGGGAGGTCGAACCTCCAAAAATAAAATCAAAAAATCGTGAAACTACCATTTTTTAAAAAGAAAAGGGAAGAATTGCCCGAGCAAATTTTTGACACAGAGGCCATCAGGGCCGTGGATATTGTGGCTCCCTCTTCCATTGAGGTTAAATCAGCCCACATGGTGCTCGGGGAAAGACTAACCCAGTCTTATTTTATCTTCTCTTATCCCAGGTACTTAACCACGGCCTGGTTTGCGCCCATCATTAATCTGGACATACCCATGGATATTTCCTTTTTCATCCACCCGATTGATGCCGGGCTGATTTTGAAACAATTGAGAAAAAGAGTGACGGAAATCCAGGCCGAATTGATGGAAAGGGAAGCCAAGGGATTGATTCGCGACCCGGCCCTGGAAATAGCTCACCAAGACATTGAAGAATTAAGAGACAGATTACAAACCGCCCAGGAAAGAATGTTCCAGCTCGGGCTGTATTTGACGGTCTATGCCAATACCGAAGAAGAATTAAGAAACATTGAGACCACCTTGCGCTCCATGCTGGAATCCAAGCTGATTTACATCAAGCCGGCCCTTTACCAGCAAAAAGAAGGCTTTATCGCCACCTCGCCCTACTGCCTGGATACTTTAAACGTGCACGCACCCATGAACACCGGGCCTTTGTCCAGCGTGTTTCCTTTTGTTTCTTTTGACTTGAGCTCTAACGAAGGCATCCTTTACGGCGTCAACCAGCATAATAATTCTTTAATTCTGTTCGACCGATTCTCCTTGGAAAACGCCAATATGTGCGTCTTCGCTCAATCGGGCGCTGGCAAGTCCTACATGGTAAAACTGGAAGTCTTAAGGTCTTTAATGGTGGGGATAGATGTGGTTATTGTTGACCCGGAAAACGAGTATGAGCTTTTATCCGAGGCGGTAGGAGGTTCATATTTTAAGATATCGCTGAGTAGCGCTTCCCATATTAATCCCTTTGATTTGCCCGTGCCCAGAGAAGACGAAAGCCCGGAGGATATTTTAAGAAGCAATATTATCAATCTAGTGGGCTTAATGAGGCTGATGCTGGGAGGGCTGACTCCGGAGGAAGACGCAATCATGGATAGAGCTTTAACCGAAACCTATGCCTCAAAGGACATCACTTCTGATTCTGATTTTTCAAAAATAAACCCACCCTTAATGTCTGACTTGGAAGCGGTTTTGGAAACCATGGAAGGAGCCGATTCTTTGTTAAAAAGAGTGAGAAAGTTCACCAAAGGCACTTATGCCAATTTCTTCAACCAACAGTCCAACGTTGATATGAAGAACGGCTTGGTGGTTTTCGGTATCAGAGACATGGAAGAAGGTCTAAGGCCCATCGCCATGTATATTATTATGAGGTATATCTGGAACCAGATCCGCTCCGAGCTGAAAAAGAGGATATTCGTAATTGACGAAGCCTGGTGGCTCATGAAGTCAGAGGACGGCGCTTCTTTCCTTTTCGGCTTAGTCAAAAGAGCCAGAAAATACTGGCTGGGCGTGACGACCATTACTCAAGACGTGAGCGACTTTATGAAATCAGAATACGGCAAGCCGATTATCACTAATTCTGCGCTCCAGTTTTTAATGAAACAAAGCCCGGCCACGGCCGATGTGCTGCAAAAAACTTTTAACCTCACCGATTGGGAAAAAGAAATGCTGTTGGGCGTGGCCGTGGGGGAGGGCATTTTCTTTGCCGGCCAGAAACACGTGGCCATGAGAGTCGTTGCTTCTCAATCTGAAGATAAATTCATCACCACTTCCCCGGAAGAGGTGAAAAGAATAAAAGAAGAGAGAAAGGAATCAGCTAAAGAATAATCATATGGAACCCCGTTAGAAGTCTAAAGTAGAAAAAATTAGGAATTTTTTCTACTTGCTATTAATGGGGTAGTAAAACTAAAAATGTCGTCTGAAATTAGCTATTTGTTATATAAAGACGACTTCTAACGGGGTGGAACCAAAAAGCGGCTTAGAAATAGCCTTCAGCCCGGAGTTTTTAACAATAATGCCTATCGCCGTTATTATTGACGTCATCGGCATTGTTTTGGTTATTTTCGGATTGGATGATTTTTGGATTACCGACATCATCGCTTGGGTTTTTATCGGTGGTTGGAGTTTTTGGAGATCGCAAGTTGTGCCGGAGACAACTGGCGTCCAAATGCCTTCTTATTCCGAACAGCAAGCGCAGTCCAGAGAAAAAATCAAAAAACTCGAGCATGCATCTCAAGTAGCTACCGGGAAAGCGGAGGGAGCCGCCAGGGCTGCAAATTTGGCAAAGGAGTCCGGGGATATGGGAAAAGCGGCTCTGGAGACTCAAAGAGCTCAAAAGTTTTCTAAGGCTGCCAAAACGGCCAAAAATTTAAAATGGCTTGAATTTATCCCTTACGTCGGCGCCCTGCCCCTCTGGTCAGTATCGGTATATATGACCATCAAATACTCCTAAAATAAAATCGCCCATCGAGGGCGATTTTAGAACTACCGATTTTTACGGCCGGGGCTTAATCACGATTTTCCTCTCTGGTTCCTGGCCCACGCTTTCGGTGATAATATCGGCTCTGGAAGCCAGCTCCACATGGACAATCCTTCTCTCGTAAGCGGCCATGACCGGCAAATACTTTTCTTCTTTAATCAGGGCCACTTCATCGGCCGCCGAGCGGGCCATTTCCCTCAAATAAGCCGCCTTTTGTTCCTTATACCCGTTCACGTCCAAATTAATATAAAAAGGGCCGTCGCAAACCGCTTGTTTCCTCAAAACAGCCTTGAGCAAGCGCTGGATCTCAGCTAAGGTCTGGCCCTGCTCGCCGATTAGGATTTGAGCGTCTTCGGTGGTAAGGCACACCGGGATCGTCTCGTTTTCTGGTTTTTTAACCTCCACTTGAACAATCAAGCCTGTCTTTTCAAAGAATTCTTCGGCCGCTTTTTTGATTTTGATTAGGTTGATTTGGTCCATGATTCTTCCTCAGCATAATATATTGCTGCAGAATTGTAAAGAGGGTGGTGGTGAGCCAGTACAGGCCGATGGCGGCGGGCATGCGCCAGAGGATAAAAACCGTAAAAAGCGGGAAAAAGTAGAGCATCTGCTTTTGCATCATGCTTGAGAAATCTGGCGACCCTTTTTTGGTGGGGGCTTGCCCCGAGCCGGGTCGAGGGGTCATCATCTTGGTCTGGAAAAACTGCATAATACCGTTTAAAATGGCTAAAAAGATTGAGGCTTCCGCCAAATTAACTATGCCCAAAAAAGCCATATTGATTTGGCCCGGGTAGGCGACAAAGCCATACAAAAACCTTAACTGCTGTTCGCCAAACCCTCGCCAAAAGACCTGAAAAAGCCCGATTAAAATCGGCAACTGAACCAGTAAAGGCAGACAGCCTGAAAACGGATTAATTTTCTCCTGTTTATAAAGCTCCATCGTGGCCTTGGCTTGCTTTTCTTTGTCGTTTTTAAATTTCTCTTGAATCTCTTTGATTTTAGGCTGGAGCCCTGACAGGGCTCTCTGGGACCTGATACCCTGGACGCCCAGGGGATAAAGAATTAGTTTGATTAAAAGCGTTAAAACAATCACCGCGATGCCGAAATCATGCCCCGGAATGTAATTGTATAAAAAAATCAGGGCATTAAACAGCGGCTGATATAAGATGAGATTAAAGGCGCTGATAAGTATTTCAAACATAAGTTTTAGGGTAAGTCTACTCCGCCGGGGCTTAAGGGATGGCATCTGAAAAGCCTTTTGAGCCCTTTCAGGCCCCCGTTAACAACGCCGTATTTTTCAACGGCTGAAAAAGCGTAGGAAGAACAGCTGGGATAAAAACGGCAGCGCCGATTTAAGTTCGGTGAAATAAAAACCTGATAAAATCTAATAATTTTTAAAACAATCGTTTTGAGCATTTAGATAAGTTCGGCTCTTTTTAAAAGCCTCTCGACGAACTCGGTTATTTCCTTTGAATTTTTAACTGCTAAACCCGGCCTGGCGAAAAAAACCACATCAAGCCCTGTCTTTATCTTAGACAGGTTGGCTTTAACCGCTTCTCTCAATCTTCGCCTGATTTTATTTCTCAAGAAGGCTTTCCTGACCACCTTCAAGCTCACCACGAAAGCGAAACGGCTTACTGCGAGGTTGTTTTTAGCGAGCCTTAAGGATAAAACGCGATCCTCAAAACCTCGGCCTTTTTTAAAAATACGGCCGAAGTCGTTCTTTTTTTTAAGCCGGTTTTGGATAGGCAACATATCAAACCGTTAACCTTTGTCTTTTTTTTCTTCTTCTTCTGGCCAACACCTTTCGGCCGCCCTTGGTTCTTTGGCGTTTTCTGAAACCGTGAGTCCTTTTTCTTTTTTTCTTTTTGGGTTTGTAGGTAAAACTCATGCTTTAATATTAACACTTTGTCCCCCTTTTTTCAACATAGCGCGGGTTTTCCCTCTTATTTTATTTTTGCTTGACGTATGATATAATAGTTTCGGACAATATGAATACAGAAGAATTATGGCAAGCCATGCTTGCTCAAATCCAGTTTAATATTTCTAAGGCTAATTTTGCCACTTGGTTCAAAAACACCGAGGTGCTGGCCAAAAAAGACGGGCAGGTTATTATTTCCGTGCCCAATAATTTTTCTAAAGAATGGCTGGAGAATAAATACAATAAGCTCATTTTTAAAATCCTCCACAGCCTGGACGAAGAAATCAAGGAAGTAAAATATTCGGTAGACCGCCCCGGACTCAAAGCCAGCGCGGCGCCGGTGGCGGTGCTTGAGAGCTACGACAACGACGTGCCCCAGCTTGAATTCCAGGAACTCAAAATTCATAAAGAAAGCAACCTCAACCCACGCTATACTTTTGAAAGTTTTATTGTCGGGCCTTTTAACGAACTAGCCCAGGCCGCGGCCTGGGCCGTGGCTAAAAACCCCGGGGCCACGTACAACCCTTTGTTTATTTATGGAGGAGTGGGCCTGGGCAAAACCCATCTTTTGCAAGCTATCGGCAACGAGGTTTCCCGAAAAATCCCTCAAAAAAAAATTAAATACACTTCTTCGGAAAAATTCACCTCGGGCATCGTCAATTCCATCAAAAATCACGATGTGGAGAAATTCAAGTCTCTTTACCAAGACATCGACGTTTTAATGATTGATGATGTCCAGTTTTTATCCGGCAAGGAAAAAACCCAGGAAGAGTTTTTCCATGTTTTTAATGGCCTCTATGAAAAAAACAAGCAAATCATTCTTTCCTCTGACCGGCCGCCCAAAGCCATCTCGGCCCTGGAAGAGAGGTTGAGGTCCAGATTTGAGGGCGGCATGATTGCTGATATCAGCCTGCCCGACTTAGAAACAAGGTTGGCCATTCTTAAAGCCAAGGCCCAGGAAAAAAGAGTCAGCTTTGCTGACGATATCCTGGAATACATCGCTGCCAACATCCAAATCAATATCAGAGAGCTGGAAGGGGCTTTAAACAGGCTGACCGCCTACCAGAAGCTCAACAACAAGTCTCCGGACCTGGAAATAGCTAAAACCCTTTTAAAAAATGTCATCTTTTCTCCCAAGAGACTGGCTAACCCTGAAAAAATCATCAGAGCGGTCGCTGTTTTTTACGATTTAAAAGAGAGGGACTTAATCGCCGTTTCCCGGAAAAAAGAAATCGTTAGGCCGCGGCAGATAGCCATGTATTTTTTAAGAAAAGAGCTTAAAAGTTCTTTCCCTTTTATCGGCAAGAAATTCGGGGGCAAGGACCACACCACCGCCATCCACGCCTATAATAAGATTGCCAAGGAAATAGAGACAAACGAAAACCTGACCGAGGAAATCAGTCTGATTAAGGAGCAAATTTATCGTTGATAACCTGTTGATAAGTTTTAATTAAATTTATTTTAATAAAAAATAACTTTACCTTAAACCATTTATTAACAGTTTTTTCCTGAAACAAATAAGATAAATAATAACCACCATAACGTCCCCTATAACAACAATTATGAAGATAATAATATTAAAAGAAAACTTAAATAACGGCTTAAATATTGTTTACCGGGTGGCTGGACGAAACCTCACCTTGCCGATTTTAAATAATATTTTAATCGTGGCCGAACAGAACTTTTTAAATCTTTCTTCAACCGACCTTGAATTAGGCATTAAATATTGGGCCCTGGGCAAGGTGGAAAAAGAGGGCAGTTTGACCGTGCCGGCAAAAATTTTATCCAGCTTTGTTGGTTTACTGCCCGAGAAAAAAATCGCTCTCGAGGTTAAAAATCAGACCCTTTATCTTGACTGCGAAAACAATCAAACCCAAATTAAAGGGCTCGACGCCCAAGATTACCCCATTATCCCTAAAATAGAAGACGAGAACTTCATTGAATTGAATATGCTGCCTTTTTGCGAAGGATTGGCGCAGGTAGTAGATTTTACCGCTCCCAACCAGGTCAGGCCCGAGCTGTCCGGAGTCTATTTGAATTTTCAAAAAGACAGGGTGCAAATCACCGCCACCGACAGCTTCAGGCTGGCCGAAAAAACCCTTTATTTTGAGAAAAAAATCAGTCGAGAGTGTTCTTTTATCCTACCGCAAAAAACCGCCCGAGAGCTGGTCAATATTTTTTCCGAAAAAGACGGCCAATTAAAATTATACCTTTCCTTGAATCAGGTGCTTTTTGAGTGCCCCATGTTAGAAACGCCCCATCCTCAGATTCAAATTATCTCCCGCTTGATTGAAGGAGACTACCCGGACTACCAGAGCATTATCCCTAAAAAATATGAAGTTCAAATAGCGCTACCCAAGAACGAATTTCTCAATCAGATTAAGACCGCCAGCATCTTCAGCGGTAAAAACAACGAAGTTAAAATTAAGGTTAATCCTAAAAAAGAGGAAATTGAAATTTTGAGCCAAAATCCGGAACTGGGAGAAAATAAAAGCGTTTTAACGGGCAAAATCAGCGAGGCGTCAAATAAAACCAAGGAGATAGCCACGATTTTTAATTATCGTTTTCTGATCGACGGCTTAGCGAACATTAAAAGCTCAACAGTGCTTTTTGAGGTTAACGGAGAGGAGGGTCCGGCCGTGTTGCGGCCCGAGGGCGACGCGCACTACCTCTACGTTGTTATGCCCATTAAGACTACTTAAGCCGCATTGGTTTCATTTATTTGACAAAGATGTCTATAGTTTGATAGAGTGTGGTATAATAAAAACATGGAAAAATCTAACGATCTCACAAAAATTCTTTTACCTTACGCCAAAAAGAACCTTTGGGTTGCCCTATCGATGGATAGGAAAAAAGTGATTGGTTCTGGAAAAACTCCGAAAGAGGCGCTGGAAGAAGCCAGAGAAAAAAAAGTTGAAAGGCCAACCCTGCTTCAAGCTATCCCGGATTATTCTGGATTTGCCCCATTCACAAAATAGATGAAATTTAACTATATAAAAAAGAAGAAGAGGTTGAATTAAAACCATATAATTAAAAACCAAAGTTTTCAAGATAAAATTACCCAGTGATGGGTTTTTTGTTTTAAAATTTACATAAGATTTTAAATAAAAACACCGTTTAAGGCACGGTGCCAGCCTTTCGTGCATCTGATTATTGTTTTTCTCTTTTGAGGTAAGCAATTGTGACGCTCTCATCCATATGTATCATCGCCACAAGTTCCCAGCCGTCCTCCCCCAATTGATCTAACTCTTTCTGATCTTCTTTATTTGATCCACCATGCGATGATGGCAAATCTACTATCCTATATTCCCACTTTTGCATTCTCTCATTCCTCCTGTGATATTTTGATAATATCTAATAATATCACCCTATAGTTTAAAGTTAAGCCCAGATGGCTCGGGAATATTTAAGGGGAATTAGTTTTTTTGAGCCAGTTTTGGATGCCGGCCTCCCAGTTTTGGTATTGAGAGTTTCGTTTGTCCATAGTCTCTTCATAAGCTGCCCCTGTTGCGGTGGCAATTTCTGGTTTTTGGAAAACCTCAAGCGGAGGATATTTTTCTAACGCTTTTTGCATAAAGTTATGCCAGATAGGGCCGGCCAAAACCACCCCCGGTTCCTTGTTCATGGGCGCGTTGTTATTGTTCCCCACCCAAACCCCTACGGCCACGGACCGAGTATAGCCGATGGTCCAGCCGTCTTTAAACTCTTGAGTTGTGCCGGTTTTAACCGCTATGGTATAGCCCGGGACGTATAAGAGAGAGTGGCTGCCGAAGACCGGGGCCCGGGCTTCATTATCAGACAGAATATTATTAATCAAATCAGCGATTGGCTCTTCCAAGACTCTTCTGGGGGTCTTTTTATTTTCCTCAAGAATTTTACCATTAGCATCCTCTATTTTTAAGACAGAGACTGGCGCTACCTGAAGGCCTCTGGTCGCAAAAACGCCGTAAGCTGAAACCATGTCCAATAATTTTACTTCGCCCCCGCCCAACACCAAACTCAAGCCGTACCAAGACAGGGGTTGGTTTAAGGTGGTGATGCCCATTATTTTAGCCAGCTCAATCGTATCTTTCAGGCCGGCTAAATAAAGGGTTTTGACCGAAGGAACGTTAATGGATTGCGCCAAAGCATTATGTAGGCTGATTGGCCCGCCAAATCTGCCGGTATAATTTTCAGGATGGTAACAATCCAAATCATATTCGTCTTTTTCCTGGTCAGCCGCGGAGGTGCAGTTGGGGTTAAATTCGGTTTTAACGTCCCAGAGAACAGTTTCGGGTGTCAGGCCCCTTCTAAAGGCTTCGGCATAGGCAAAGGGCTTAAAAGCGCTGCCCGGCTGACGTTCTCCCAAAGTGGCTACATTGAACTTCGGGTCAAACAAGCAGCCTTCTTTTTGAGTCTCGCAGCCCTTGGGCCACGACTCAGAAGCTAGCCAGTCAGCTGAGCCGACCATGGCCAATATCTCGCCATTTTTAGGGTTAAGGGCAACCAGGGCAGCGTTATTGCCATTAAACCCCTGATTGGCAGCAACTCCCTCTCTAACCATTTCTTCGGCTGCGGTTTGGAGCGGCCAGTCTAAGGTGGTGTAAACCTTTAAGCCGCCTTCCTTTAAATAATAATCAGCATATTTTTCTTCCAAATAATTTTTAACGTAAAGGACAAAATGGGGGGCTAAAATCGGCGACCTGATTTCAGCGAATTCCAGCAGTTCTTCTTTGGCGCTTTCGGCTTGGGCTTGAGAAAGATAACCTTCTTTGACCATGCGGTCTAAAACATAATCTTTCCTGGCCAGCAGAGCTGCTTCATCGCCTCCGTAAGGAGAAAGGCGGCTGGGCGCCTGGATTAAAGAAGCCAAGAGAGCGCTTTGGGCCAGAGAGAGCCGGGAAACTTCTTTACTAAAATAGGTTTGGCTGGCTGCCCCCACCCCATAAGCATTGGAACCGAAAGGCACCTGGTTTAGATAAAACTCTAAAATTTGGTCTTTGGAGTAGCGCCTCTCTAATTCCAAAGTTAAGATTATTTCTTTAGCCTTTCTTTTTAATGTTTTGTCCAAAGTGAGAAAACTTGAACGAATAAGTTGCTGGGAAATGGTTGAGCCGCCATAAATCGGTTTGCCCAGCTTGAGGTTGTTTAAAATTGACCGGGCAATGCCCCTTAAATCCAGGCCAAAATGGGAGTCAAAACTAGCGTCCTCGGCCGCGATCACCGCTTGCTTTAAATAGTCGGGCACTTGCTCCAAAGAGACAACCGTTCTCTTTTCTTCATCGTAAATTTGGTATAAAAGAACCCTGCCCTCACGGTCATAAATTTTAGTCGGCAAAACAAAAGGCCGCTCTTGAAAAACCTCGGGCCGGGGCAGGTCTTTGGCGTAATAGATAAAAAGAAACAGAAAACCAAGCACCAAAAACAGGAAACAGCCAAGCAATATCTTCAAAAAGCGCACCATAAAATTATTTTACTAAACTTAAGACAAATTGGCAAACCTCGATTATTTTGATAGGATAAAAATATGGGAAAGGTTAACCCAAAAATTAAAGAGGCGCTTACCAGGGGAGTGGAGCATATTTACCCGAGCCGAGAGGCCCTGGAAAAAGTTTTGGCCTCCGGTAAAAAACTTAGGATTTACAACGGGATTGACCCCACCGGCAAGCTGCACGTCGGGCATCTCGTGGTTTTAAGAAAACTGAGGCAATTTCAAGACTTGGGGCACGAAATCATTATTTTAATCGGAGACTTCACAGCGACGATCGGCGACCCGACCGGCAAGGGAGTAGCCAGGCAGCCGCTCTCCAGAAGCCAGGTTTTAAAAAACACCCAAGACTACAAAAAACAAATCGGTAAAATTTTGAATTTCGAAAAATCCAACGTTAAATTTTTATATAACGAAAAATGGTCTAATAAATTAAAACCGGTGAATTTGCTGAAAATATTTTCTCATTTTACTGTGGCCCGACTTTTAGAAAGAGATATGTTCCAAAGGCGCATTAAAGGGGGCCGGGACATTCTTTTGCACGAATTCGTCTATCCTGTTTTTCAAGCCTACGATAGCGTCGTCTTGGAAGTTGACTTAGAAATCGGCGGCAATGACCAGACGTTTAATATGATGAGGGGCAGGGATTTGATGGAAAAAATGAGAAATAAAGAAAAATTCGTTATGGCCCTGAAGCTGTTAACCGATCCGACGGGCAAAAAAATGGGCAAAACAGAAGGCAATTTCATTTCCCTGGGAGACAATCCCGGGGAAATGTTCGGCAAAATTATGTCTTGGCCCGACTCTCTTTTAGCAGTTGGTTTTGAGCTTTTAACCGACACTTCGTTAAGTCAGGTGGAAGAAATCTTGAAAAACCCGCGCGAGGCTAAAGCGAGACTAGCTGGAGGGGTTGTGGGCCTTTGCCACGGTCCAGCCGCAGCTCTCGCGGCCAGAAAAGAATTCGACAAGGTTTTCAAGGGAAAAGAGCTGCCCTCTCACATCGCCGGATTTTCTCTCAAAGAAAAAGCAATCAACCTCGTTGATCTGCTTGTTAAAACAAAACTGGCTCCATCCAGGAGCGAGGCCAGGCGCCTGGTGGCACAAGGCGGAGTGAAGATTGGCGGTAAAGTTCAGCCAGATTGGCGTCGGGTCGTCTGCATCAACAAAGGAGAAGTTATCCGGGTTGGCAAGAGAAAGTTTCTAAAAATCATCTAACTAAAACAAAAACCCCGCTTAGGCGGGGTTTTTGTTTTACTCTTCGTCGCTTACTTCGGTCGTTTCTTCTTCCGCAGGAGTTTCTTCGGTGGCTTCCTCTTCTCCATCGCCTTCGTCTTCGGAGACGAACGGAGCTAAATCTTCTTCGTAAATCATATTAACTTTGTTTAGACTGCTAATTCAGTTGTTCGACCTTGTTTTTGATTCTACAAAAGCATTATAGGCGTTTTAAAACTCTTGTCAAGCTCTTCTGACCGACTTGAGAGTGACCCGCTCTTTTTTAAAGGTTTTGGTTTTTTTATTCCAGCCCCAGATCTCTACCGGCAGTTCAACGTTTGTCATTTTAAGAAAGGCCAATATTTTTTTCCTTCTGGTCGGGATGTTGGCCAGGGTGGTAATCTGGATATTTTTCTTTTCTTTTCCCCTAAGAGCTAAGACGTCAATAATGCCAAAGACGTCGCTCTGCTGGAACCTTACCTTCGGCGGATACCAGCAGACCCACTTGGCTTGAGTCAGCATGGTGATTACCTTTTTTCTGATAACCGCTTCTTTGGGCACAATAATGTTTATTCTTTTAAATTAGTATAGATGCCCTGGACTGCCTCGTTTTCATCTAAGGCGTCAAAGAGCTTTTGGCAGGTCGCTTTATCATTTTCTGACACCTCGATATCTTGTTTAGCCACCCATTCTAAGGAGCCGGGAGTTTTTACTTTCCTCTCAAACATCCAGCGGACTCCGCCCTCGCCTACCATCTTACCGTTATTTTGAGTCAAAATCTGCTTAATTTCGTTCAAAGCCCTGTTCTTGTTTTCAGTGATGCCTTCAATCATAATGGCAATGCCGCCCGGGCCGTAGGCTTCAAATATTACCTCTTCTAGGTTAGCTGCTTCGTTCCCGCCCGTGGCCTGTTTAATGGCTCTCTCAATGTTTTCTTTAGGCAGATTGAATTCTTTCGCCTGCTCCATGGCGACCCTTAATTTGTTGTTGGTTTCCGGGTTAGGGCCCCCCTCTTTAGCCGCCAGCGAAATCACCCTGGCCATTTTAGAAAAGACCTGGCCTCTTTTTTGGTCGGTAATATTTTTGGCATGCTTTATAGTCTTCGCATGGGAATGGCCGCTCATATGTTTTATCTTAACCTATTTTAACTTTATTTTTCAAGACCAAAATGATTATTCCAGAGAAAACAGCCAGGGCAAAAGCGATGAAGATGGGATAAAAATAAGTCGTGGTCTTAGGTACAAGCTCGCTTACTGCCGCTAATTCGTGGGGCAAAGTCTCGCGAGGCTTTGCAGCTAACGGAGAACTGTTCTCCGCTTTGGGCGTACCGCCGGGATTTTGGCTGGTTTGCCAAGTAGTAGCATTTTTTCTTTCCATGGTTTGCTTGGTTGAGTGGTCGCCCTCCGGCCAACCAGAGCTGGCATCAACCAAATCAATTAAATTGTCCTTATTGTCAAAAAGCTCTAATTCTTCGCCCTTATTATTTAAAGCACCGGTATAATCTTTACTCCTCTCCAGCAAATAAAATCCATTAGCGGGGTCCGACCCCGCTAGTTTGATGGTGGGAGTTCCATCAACCGCTTTTAAAATCCAGCCATTAAGGTCAATGGCTTGTGGGGTGGTATTATGCAGTTCAATCCACTCATCGTTCGCCGAATCCTTTGTCCCCATCCAGGCAATTTCGTTGATAAGCACATCACCGGTGCTAGCGGCTTGAGCAGAGTTTAAAGACAAAAATAGGAGAGAAAAAATAAAAACCAAGGTTTTCATATATATTTTAAGCGACTTCGGGAGTCACTTAATTTGTTTTAGATACAGACATTTTGCACTCACAATCTAAGGGCTTGGTTAGGAGTTAAACCGTTAAGTCC
>MHMH01000021.1 GCA_001819335.1 Candidatus Nealsonbacteria bacterium RIFCSPLOWO2_01_FULL_43_32
CAAAACACTGCGGGCTTAACGGAAAAACGCCGAACGAAATGCTTAAATTGTCAACTTAAAAAAACCGCCAAATGTCTGTATCTAAAACAAAATGGCCCAGAATTAAAATAAAAGAGGCCGAACCTCTTTCATTTTTTATACAACTTCCTAATCCGATTAATATCGCCAACTGTGATCCATGCTGACATTGCGCCAAATCCAGCTTTATTAATATTAAACGGTTTAATTTCCTGCGGATTTTTCAAGAATATAAGTATGCAATATTTTTTATTTTTAAATCTATTAAAAAATTCAGGTATTTTCTCTTTTTCCAATCCGTCATCATCACCATATTCATTTAATATCTGCTCCACTCTCTTGGGAGTTAGGTCAGTAAATTGCATAACCTTACTGACTTCCGCTTTTATTCTTACTGGCCCTCCCGAATCTTTAAAATAAACCGTTTCGCCTGCTTTAATGCTGTCCCAGGGCTTATATCTGACCGAATACCACCTGGACTCAATCTTTTTCTGGCCGGTCAGAATTTTATCCGTCAGTCCCCACGATTTTTTCATGATCGCTAAGTGTTCCATAACACTTATATTGCTTCCAGCGGATAAATGTCTAATGCCACTTCTTCGTAGGGGTGTGCTTCTTTGATTGCTTTTACCACATCGGTCAGTTTATCCCGTTCGCATACGGCTTCTATTCTTTCTTCCGCCACCGATTCGAGCTTTCCGACTTCTCCGATGTTGGGATGCGCGCCCTTCTGGGGCCTGAATCGCCCAATGCCTTTTGAGGAAAAACTGCAGCAAGCGTAATTGCCTAGTTTTCCCGCTCCAGCTTTTCCTATGGCTTCCCTGACTGCATTCGCATGAGTCTCGGGCACAAAGACAACTATTTTCACTATTTTTGATTTATTTTCCATGGCAATGTTTATATTTAATCGGGCGGCCGTCGGGATGAGTCGCTCCGCACGGGCAGGGGTCGTTGCGCCCCGCCTTCGCTCCGCTTTGCGGAGCTTCGACGGGCAAGCCCACTTTTTTCGGTTGTTCTTTTAAAGAAACTTTCAGAATGGTACTGGCGATGCTTGAGTCAAGCGTGCTTAACAGCTTCTGGAACATTCTGTGGCCTTCGGTCTTGTACTCCACCAAAGGATCTCTCTGGCCGTAAGCCCTCAGCCCGACCGAGTCCCGAAGGGACTCCATCTCCTCCAGATGGTTCATCCAAAGCATGTCCAAAGTCCTCAAAGCGACCACCTTAGCAACCTTATCAAAATTATCACCCAATTCTTTTACTTTATTCTCTAGGGCATCTTTTTCTTCTGGGGACCTTAACCAATTTCTTAATTTTTCCGCCCAAACCGATGATTTCTGTCCCTGCGGGACATCTCCAGTAGGGAGACAGTCTTCGGTTTCTTGAAGAAATTCTTTCCTCTTTCTATAAATCACCTCCCGATGCTTGTTGAGCACGTCATCATACTCCAAAACGTAGCGCCGGGCGTCAAAATGCATACCTTCAATCTTTGACTGGGCCGATTCAATGGCGCTGGAAATCATCTTGGCCTCAATCGCCTCGTCCTCGGGCACCTTCAACAGACCCATCAAAGACTTAATCCTGTCTCCTCCAAAAATCCTCATCAAGTCGTCTTCCAGGGCAACAAAAAACTGGGAGGAACCCGGGTCGCCCTGCCGGCCCGACCTACCCCTCAACTGATTGTCAACTCTTCTGGCTTCGTGACGTTCCGTGCCGATGACGTGCAGGCCTCCCAATTCCCTAACCCTTCGACTGCGCTCAGGGTCATCCTCGGGATTGCCACCGAGGATGATATCCACGCCTCGGCCAGCCATGTTAGTAGCAATGGTGACCGCACCCAATCTGCCGGCTTGAGCAATGATTTCTCCTTCTTTTTCGTGCTGTTTGGCGTTCAAAATCTGATGAGGCACGCCTTCTCTCTCCAGCAGCTTCCCAAGGTATTCGTTTTTTTCAATGGAGGTGGTGCCGACCAGAATCGGCTGACCCTTTTCGTGCCTTTGCTTAACCTCTTTGACCAGCGCCTGGAATTTACCGCTGACTGATTTATAAATCCTGTCGGGCAGAAGTTTCCTCCTCATCGGCTTGTTGGTCGGGACAACCACCACGTCCAGACGATAAACCTTGTCAAATTCTTCAGCCGAAGTCGCGGCCGTGCCGGTCATGCCGGCCAGTTTCTGATACATTCTGAAATAATTCTGGAAAGTAATGGAAGCCAGAGTCAGGGATTCGGGCTGGACTCTGACGCCTTCTTTGGCTTCAATGGCCTGATGCAGCCCGCCTGACCAGCGCCTGCCCGGCATCAATCGACCGGTAAACTCATCAACAATAATCACTTCATTGTTTTTCACCACATAGTCCCTGTCTCTTTTAAACAAGGCCTGGGCTCTCAAAGCCTGTTCCAGATGATGGACGTATTTGATGCCTTTTTCCTCATAGATATTACCCATGCCCAAAGTTTCCTCTATTTTGTTGACGCCAATTTCGGTCAAAGTGACCGCTTTGAGCTTTTCATCGATTTCGTAATCGGTGGCCTGGTCCAGTTTGGGAATGAGCCTGGAAAATTCCTGATACCAGTTTGAACTTTCCATATCGGGCGCGGAAATGATCAGCGGGGTCCTCGCTTCATCAATTAAAATCGAGTCCACTTCGTCAACAATGGCGAAGTGATGTCCTCGCTGCACCTGCTGGGACAATTCATAAACCATATTGTCTCTCAAATAATCAAAACCAAACTCATTATTGGTGCCGTAAGTGATATCGGCTGAATACGCCTCTTGCCTGGAACAAGGCCTCAAGTAGTCCTCCACCACCTTGAAGCCGCCCAGCATATCTCTCTCTTTATCCTTATTGGCTAAGGGATCATATATGTAGGCGGCCTCGTGCACGATACAGCCAACGGACAGCCCTAAGGCATAATAGATCTGCCCCATCCAGACCATGTCGCGCTTCGCCAAATAATCGTTGACCGTGACCACGTGCACGCCCTTGCCTTCCAAAGCGTTCAGATAAACGGGCAGAGTGGCGGCCAGAGTTTTGCCTTCGCCGGTTTTCATTTCAGCAATCTTGCCCTGGTGCAGAACCACGCCGCCGATTAACTGAACGTCAAAATGCCGCTGATTAAGCGTTCTTTTTGAGGCCTCCCTGACCAGCGCAAACGCCTCCGGCAACAAATCCTCGATATTTAAGTGACTTCGGGAGTCACTTAATTTTAACTTTAATTCATTTGTTTTTTCTTTTAATTTTTCATCAGAAAAACCCTCGAATTCCTTTTCAAAGTTGTTTATCTTTTCAACCACGGGCTGCAGTTTCTTGATATATTTCTCGTTCGCATCCCCAAAAACCTTAGTTAAGATTGACATATCTGGTAGATTAAATTATATTATAGAATCGTGTCTTTGACAACGAAATATGTGAAAGGTAGGATTGAGAAATGGAATTATATTTAGCAATACTGGCAGGTTTGGGCGGAATGTTCGGTTGGGGTTTGGCTGATTTTTTTGCCAAAAAAACGTTAGACAAGGTAACCCCCATCAAAGCTTTCCTGTATTCACACGTCTTTGGACTTACCCTGCTTTTAATCTATCTTGTTTTTAATCGAGGACCTATTAATCTTAGCCCGAAAATCATTCTCTTTTTGATAGCGTTCGGCATCGGCGACCTCACCGCTTATACGCTTTTCTACCGGGGATTGCAGAAAGGAATGGTGAGCATTATCGGACCGATCGTGTCCATGAACAGCGGCGTCGCGGTGCTTGTTTCTTTTTTTTGGTTCGGCGAGCTTATCACCGCGATGCGATGGATGGGACTTGGCATTGTTCTTCTGGGAACAATCCTGATTTCTTTCCAGCTGCAAAAAACCGAACTCGGCCTGAATATCAAGAATATGACGAGCGGACTGCCGGAAGCGATAGCGGCGATGGTCATCTGGGGACTCTTTTTTCCTTTATGGGACTGGTTTCTGACCTACCAAGGAGAAGGCTGGATATTTTCTCTCACATCAGTGACTGTGGCCGAAATCGCAGGGGCTTTCATCTTTATCTATTTCCTTTCTCGGCTAAGAAAAACTCCGGCCGATATACAGGTGAAAGAAAAACAAATCTGGTTTTGGCTGGCACTGATTGGCATTTTCACGACAGCCGGCTCTATCTTTGTCGCTTGGGGATACAGATTTACCAGCATCACCAGCGCCGTGGTCGTTCTAGGCGCGGCGTATTCCTTGCCGACCATTGTCCTAGCCCGAATCTTCCTTAAAGAAAAACTGGCTTTCAACCAGCTCATCGGAGTCGTGGCCATCATCGGAGGATTAATAATTTTAGTTCTATAATACAAAAGCCCAGCGGAAAACCGTTGGGCTTTTCAATTAACTTATTTAATTAAACATTTATAGAATTTTTCCGGAGTTTTGCCCAAAGAAAGCTTTTCAAACGGACAAAGGCCGGTTTGGTCGCGGTTCAAGATATTGGGAACTGTTTTTTGGGAATAAAACTTAATTTTGTATTTCCTTAAGGATTTAGCCGCAAGCTTACTGCCGGTTTTTCCGTAAATTTCTTTGGCTTTTAAATAAGCAGCCAACAAAGCCGCTCCCCGTCCGACTATCTTATCAAAGATAACTAAATTGCTATATTTCTTGTCATGTTTCTGAATAAAAGCCAGGAGTCCTGCGACTCCTGCTTTTTTTGACCGGAAGATCAAGTTCCCCCGCCTTCGTCCCGCTAAGCGGGACTTCGGCGGGCAAGCAAGCCAAATTTCTAATCCCCAGGAACTTTTCAAAAATTTCTCAAATTTTTGTTTCACTTTTCTTGAAAACAAACTTTTGCAAAAGATAAATAATCGTCGGGATTAAAGCCAGCTGCAGAGCTATACCTAGCCAGCTCATCTGGATAAAAGCCCAGGGGTTTGCCTGGTTCCCTGCAATAAAGATAAAAGCTAATCTCGCCACTCTGCCCAAAACCATAGCTGAAATCAAAGATACCCAGATGTTTAAGCCTTTTTCTCTTAAAAGACCGACGGCCAAGCCGTAAACGCTCAGCTCTAAAATGGTTTCGGGTAAAATAACCATAGGCGGCAGATGAGTGATGCCATAGCTCATTAAGGGGCTTAAAAGTCCGACCAGCAAACCTGTCCGCCAACCGAATAAAATTCCAGCCAGCAAAACAAAAATATGCATGGGCAGGAACTTTGGCCCAGTCAGATTAAACTGATGGAAAATAGCCGGAGTCGCAACTGACAGGCCCACGAAAACTAACGAGAAGATATAATATTTTGCTCCGCTGAAGGTTAAAATCTTAGGAAGCGCTTTGGTTTGTGTTGTCATATATTTATTTAATAATATAATTAATAATCTTGTAAACCAGTTTGGCAGCCAGAAAATCTGGCGCTGTCAAACCGGGAATCGGGTCCAACTCAACCACGTCAGCCCCGATGATTTTTCTTTTTTCAGCCACTTCTTTAATTAAATTAAGAACTTCGTACCAGCCCAGCCCGCCGGGTTCCGGCGTGCCGGTGGAAGGCATAATGGAAGTGTCCAAGCCGTCCAAGTCAAAGGTCAGATAGACGTTTTCTTTTAAGGTAGCGATAATTCTATCAACAGGAATTTCCGGCGCCAAAAAGATATGCTCGGCTTCTTCACCTTCTGGCATGCTCCTGATGCCCACTTGGGTAATGGGCAATCCTAAATCCTTGATTCTTTTCATCACGCACGCGTGGTGAAACTTCGTTCCCTCAAACTCCTCTCGCAAATCAGAATGAGCGTCTATCTGCAAAACTGAGAAATCATCAAATTTTTCTTTGAAAGCCTGGACCGCTCCCAGAGTGATTGAATGCTCACCGCCCAGCATCATTGGAAATTTTCCATCCTGCAATAATTGATCAACAACGTTTTTGATGCGAGCTATGGTTTCTTCGGGCGAATTTTTAGAAGGTTCCAGCAACTCTAAAGTAAAAATGCCCTGCTTTGAGGCGTCTTTTTTTGTTTCCATGTCATAAAGCTCAATATGACGCGAGGCCTCGATCATGGCCTGAGGACCGTCTTTGGTACCTGATTTCCAATAAGTCGTGGAGTTGTAAGGCACGGGGAAAATCGCCACTTTAGCTTTTTCATAATCTTGCTCGTTAAGCCCCAGGAAATTGAAGGGCTCTAAGGTTGGATAGGAAAATTCTTTCATTGATCAAGTTTTTATTTTAATAAAAACGAAGATGAAGATGAAGCCTTGCTTCATCGCCCTAAATTACCGCTGGTGCTTTTTATAAAGCTCATCAGCCGTCCAGCTGACCGGCTTGTCCTTAATTTCTTTTTCCAAATCATAAACCAGCTGATCAAGCTTAAGATAGAGATTCTTTTGTTTTCTCGGCTTAGCCTTGTCTATGGCGTAACTGAAAAGAATGGGCGTGGCCAAAGTCGTGTCAGCGTAGACTACGACTGTATCTTTTAATTCATCTGGATTGATTTTTCCCCAGGAAACCGCTTCTTGCGGAGTCGCTCCGCTCAAGCCCCCCCACTGCGGACTGTCCATGGTCACCTGGATGAAATAATCGTGTCCGCCTCTCTCTATCCCCAGGCACTCCCATAGAAACGGCTGGGTCTGCATATAAAAATTCTTGGGGGAGCCTCCGCCAAGAAGTATAGCGCCGTTCTTTTTGGCCGCATTCACAATGGCCACCGTTTCAATCACGTCCCAGTTAGGATTAATATGTAAATCAATCGAGCCCTTTCTTTCCAGGCCTTTGTGCCTGGCCTTGTTGAAATTAGCCAAGTCCATGCCGTAAGTGCTGTCGCCGGGCGAAGAGGTGTAAACCGGAATATTGTATTTGGCCGCTTGCGCCAAAATGGAACCTTCGGGATTGGGCGCGTCTTTCAAAAGGCACTTACCCAGATAGTTATGAAACTCGGCAGAGGAAACCGCGCCTCTGGGCGCTTTCTTGTCCAATAAAACTTTCTGAGTCCACTTATCGGTGTTTAATAAAGTATCCGTGGTTAAGAAAATATCGTAAATCCTCACCACTCCGTGCTTATACAAGGTCGTGTCGTCTATCTGCCAGGTTCCTTTATATAAAGGAAAGTTCAAGGCGAAATGAGTATCATGATAGAGGTTGGCGCCGGTTGAAATGATAAAATCAATAAAGCCCTTCTCCATCATGGAAACAAAAAGTCCGGACATACCGGCCGGGGTCAAAGCGCCTGCAATCGTCACTCCGATGGTGGCATCGTTTTTTTGAGCCAGCATTTTTTCAACTAACAGCCGGCTGGCTTCCCCAAGTCTGGCCGAATTATAAGCTTGGTAATAATTTTCAACCAAATCAGAAACCAAAAGACCTTTCTTTAATTTCAAAGATGAGATTTTTTTACCGGAAAGAAAAGGATTTTTTTTCATCGAGCTTTAATAAATTAAAGCGAAGATTAAGAAGAGGACTAAGTCCTCTTCGCATATTCATATTTTTCTTAAGGAATAAAAACAGCCATGGCCACCGTGGAAACCCAGCGGCCGTCTTTGTCGCCTCGGGCGCTTTGCGTCACGTTGGTGGTACGCACAATTTTCCCTGACAAACGAAAGGCCTGGCGCCGCGAGTCCCAAGCCTCATCGGGATTGAATTTCAAACCCAAAGTGGAAGCTAACATGGAAGCTGCCAAATCTTCGGCGTAGTCGCCGGCCCTGTCGCTCGTTTCGCCGAAAGGATGATGCTCTGAAAGATAGCCGTACTTTTGCTTATCTGCGGGAATAGCGCAACCGACCGAAGCGGAAAGAAGACGATTGGACTCATTGGTACAATTTCTGGCCAAAACCACAAAAACTACTTCGCCCGGGCTTAAAAATTCCAAGCCCTTAGCTCTGGTAACTTTTTTACAACCGGGCGGCAAAATACTGGAAACTGAAACCAAATTAAACGCGGCCATGCCCGCATCTCTCAACGCCAGCTCAAAAGAAGCCAGGTAATCCCGGTGAATGCCTACTCCTTTGGTGAGAAAAAATTTAGTCGGTACCATTAAAATCCAGAAAATATTTTTCTTTTATCCATTATTCCATTATGCCAAGAATCTTGTCAAGAGATTTTTTGAATTTCTTCTTCAAGTTTAATCCCAAATTTATTTTTAACTTCTTTTTTTGCCAAATTAATCAACTTTAAAACATCTTTGGCTTTAGCTCCGCCGCAATTAACGATGAAATTGGCGTGAAGTTGGGAAATTTGGGCCTCGCCGATTTGTTTTCCTTTCAATCCGGCTTTTTCAATCAAATCCCTGGCCCTAACATGCTTAAAATTTTTAAAAATGCTACCGGCCGAAGGGTTAAAAGGGTGATGAGACTTTCTATGATCTAAAATCTCCCGCGTTCTCTCTTTGATTTTTTCTTTGTTTTCTTTCTTCAATTTTAACTTGCATGACAAAACAATGAAATTGGGATTTTTTTTAAAAATGCTTGACCGATATGAAAATTGACATTTTTTATTATTAAAATTTTTAATTTTGAGATTTCGGGCATCTAGGGCTTTCACCATCATAACAATATCTTTCATTTCCGAATCAAAGGCTCCGGCGTTGCCTCTGACCGCTCCGCCCAATGTTGCCCCGGGAATGCCGCTAACCCACTCCAGACCGGATAACCCAGCGTTAGCAGCAGTATTCACAAGCTTTGCCAAGCTTACGCCCGCTTCAGCGATAATTTTTGTAGTTTGTAGTTTGTAGTTTGTAGTTTGTAGTTTGATGACTAATCCGTTAAATCCTTTATCGGAAATCAAAAGGTTGCTCCCGCCGCCTAAAATAAAAAAGGGCAACCTGGCTTTCTTTGAAAAAATGATTGCCTCAATTAAATCTGTTTTGTTTTTGACGATACAAAAATATCTGGCCGGGCCGCCAATCTTAAAGGTTGTATAATTTTTCAATAAAATATTTTTCTGAAATCTCATGATAGTCGATGAAGTTAGAACTTCATCTTCACCTTCGTTCCGCTAAAGCAGAACTCGGTAAATAAAGGGCGGGGAAAAAACCCCAATTCATTGAATTTAGTGAGTATCCCCGCCCAATTGCATCATAACAATTATAAAAAAAACGACAAGCCTTGCTTAAGGAAGGCTCGTCGTCGAATTGAAGCTTGCGCTCACTAAATTCTATTTACATCTTAGCAAGCCGACCTTACTTTGTCAAGAGCTGATTGATCTTTGCCCTTGTAATGGGACCCGCGAAACCGGTGCCTTGAATGCCGTATTTTTCTTGGAAACGAACGACGGCGGCTTTGGTCAAAGTAAAGAAATTACCATTAACAATGCCCTCTGGATAAATACCGCTTCCCTGGTTTTTCAAGAATTCCTGTAAGCATCTGACCTGGATATTGTCTCTCATGCCAAAATAAAGGTTTTGATTAATCGCTAGGCAGGAAGCAGTGCCTCGTAACTGGGCCAATATTCCTTGCAATTTAATAATGACCGCTTGAATTTCGGTGATACGGGCCAAAAGTTCGGCTCTGTTCATTTGAAAAATTGGCTTTGACAGCGGCGACAACGAAGGAAGGATTATTTCTTTCTCCTGCTGCGTGGTTGCTGTCCAGGAGAATGTCCGGGACGGCTCAAGACTCGAAAAATCGGCAGTTCTATTTTGAGCAATGGGGATAATAGTCAGAGCCACAGTTTCCGAACCAAAATCAGGTATGACCATCTCGCCGTTTTGCGTCGTATCCAATGATAAGATATTGATGGATGTATCGCCTCCGGCGGTACTTGTGATATAAGGCACTTTGAAAATTATATTGTTGCTCCCTTGGAAATCAACACTAAGCGTTCCCTGCCCGCCGATGAATTTATGCCAGTTCCCGGCCCAATCCTTGGTGGTGTTGGTAACCGACAAAACACTTTGGCCGACAAACGGCAGATAGTTGACTAAGGGAGTAACGCGCAGATCCTTTAAATTTTCATTGTAATAACAGTATTTTTCTGAAATCTGGCAATTGTTAACTAAAACAGCCACCGTCCAATTAGTAAAAATCTGTGCGAAATCTTCTTTGAAGCCCTGCTTCGATAAAACAGCATTAATGCTTTGGATGCCGGTTTGCGACATTTTCAAAGAATCGGCCAGAACCTGGACTCCGTAATGGTCAACTAAATATTGAAGGAATAAGTTGGCCACGCCGTAATCGGCCGGGGCATCGCGCCATTCGGTCAAAGGATCCGATGGTTTGTCTAAGAAATCTTTAACTCTCCTTTGGAGATTACTGCCTTCGTAGGGCGTGTCATACCCCAATAAAGTAGGGGCGTAATCGGCTCTGGCCTCATTTAACCAAACGTCTTCTGCCACATGGTTGATTCTGTCTTTCTGGTTAAAAGTAATCAGATGGATAAACTCATGGGCCAAAAAACCTTTAGCATAAGCAGTATTAAGATATTGAGCGTTCAAATAAATCATCTCTCGCTCATTGGACTCCGGAAGCTGGACTTTGGGATATTCGTCCGAACTGTCAAAATAACCGCCACTTTCCTTTTTCATCGGGTGCATTAAAACAGTGACCCTGGTGTCTTTATCAATGCCCGGCGACCACTCCGAACCGAAAGTCCTGGTCAGTTTGGGGTAAATAGCGGTTTCAAACTCTTCGCTCAAGGAAGTTAATGATTGGTTAAGCTCTGACTGTCGCTCGGCATTTAATTCTCCCCAAAACTTTGTATCAATATACCAATACAGCGTAGGAGAAAGTCGTATTAAGGTAGCGGTAAGTTCAGTTCTTTGGGAAAGATCATAAGAAGACTCGACATTAAAATTTGTTTGCTGACCCAAAATATCCTGCGCTTTAATAAAAAGGGGCGAAGAAAGAAAAATAACAGTGATCGCCAGGAATAAATTTTTTTTAGGCATTTTATTGGGGCAAAGACTTTAAAAATTCTTCAATTTTAGGAGTAAGGTCCGGACTAAGCTCTATTACTTTCGCTGCTGCCTCTCTTGCCCTTTCAAATTGACCCAAATTGGCGTAGCTGACCGCTAACGCAGCCCAGACGAGAACTTTATCGGGGTTTATCTTTATCATCCCCAAATAAAGATCAATTAAATCTTGGTCATTCTTATTAATTAAATTAGGATCTTCGCCTGCTAGTTGATAAATTTCAATCACTTTTTTGAGATCTTCTTCGTTATCTTTCCAATTATAACCGTTATGTTGAGCGTCGTATGCTTCTTTCAAGGCGAGTTGATAATTACCGGCGATCTTATAAGCCATAGCTAGATACCAATGCGAATAGCCCAGTTTAGGCTCCAAATCAACGGCTTTTTGCAAAAGCGAAAGGGTTTGGGCGATTTCCCCTCGAGCCAATTTGGCTTCGGCCAGATTCCAGTAACCCTGCTGGTTAGTCGGACTTAACTGGATAGCTTTTTCTAAAATTTGTTCGGCTTTAACAATTTTTTCTTCTTGGCCGCTAAAACGATACGAACTGATGTAAAGCTCTCCTAAGAAGAGGCGCGGCCGAAAATCCAAATAATTCTGTTTAACGCTTTTTTCCATCTCCGCCTCGGCCAGATTAAAAGCTTTTTGAAAAGACTCTTTATTTTCTTCGGATATTGATTGATAACCCGCTTTATACATCTTTTGGGTAAATTGTTCTCTCGGTTCATATTTTTCCATCCAACTCTTTAAAGATTCTTGAAAAAAAGAAGAAGATCCATCTACCTCTTGAGAGCTGACCATTTTAATAACGTAGGCGTTCGCCCGCAACGGCTGGATGTTGACCGTCCAAAAAACAAATACCGTCGCCCCAATAATAACGAAGGCTAAAACGGGGTTGACCCTTCTTATGGCTGCTGGCCCTGCTGTCTGCTCTTGGGTCAGAAAGCTCACCAGAGCCAGAACTAAAAAGAAAACCAGATAAGTGTTAATCATATCAAAAACGAATAAATTTTGGAAGAAATAAACCAGCAGCAGGACGCTCAATCCTAATGGGAAAAAGATATTTCTTTTTTCAACTATTTTCGGCGTAAGGCGTAAAAGTTCATAAATGGCAATGATAAAAATAGCGAGATAGCTTAAAAGGCCGACCAAACCAGTCGTCACCAATGTATCTAAAATAATATTATGAACCCGGTCAAACCAAATTTCACTGCCGCATTGGGGCAAAAACATACAGGGGTTGAAATATTTACTGAAAACAACAATAAAATTTTCCGGCCCCCAACCCAAAACCGGTTTTTCGAGAAACCCCTTCCAACCGTTTTCCCAGACAATGAACCTTGATTTCATCTCGGTTAAGGTACTCGTTATTTCACTCTTGGCGAGGGAAGGTTGGAAAACGGCTAAAACTATACCAGAAATTATCAAAACTAAAACAATCGCCCACGCTAATCTTTTCAGTATTTTTTTCCGAGAAAAGAACAGAAAACCTAAGCCCAATAAAAATAGTCCTCCGAAAAAAGCAGCAATGGCTCCCCGGCCTGTCGAATTCAATAAAACCGGCGTCATAATTAATAAAGAGGTTCCGGCGAAAATCTGCCAGAATCCGCCCCAGGCGGATTTCTTGAGAAAATTAGAGAGCAATAAAATTATAGCGAAAAATACATCAAAAAGCAGATAAGCGGCCATGAAAGAAGTATTGCCGATGGTGCCCCCGCCCCGCGTTGAAATTTCTTTGCCCAATAAAATATAAAGACTAAGGATCACCCCGACTATCACCGACACCCCCAGAGCTCTTTCCCATTCTTTTCTTTCTTTAAAGACGCTGCTTAAAATAATAAAAAGGGCGAAAAGGTGCAACATCGTCAGAATGCCGGTCATTCTTTCATTGGTTGACCAAAAAGACCGCTCCAAGTTGACGCCGGTAAAGGAAGCTAAAATAAATATTGCCAAATATAAAGCAACGGCAATAGTGAGAGCGTTAATGCGCGGTCGCCAACACCTATTGATTATCACTAAAAAGATATAAGACGCTAGAATAATTTCTACAATAATCCGGAAAAAAATAGTCTTGGGAGCGACGAACGGAAAAAAGAATTTCGTGTTGATAATCAGGGGGGTAAATAAAACCAAATAAGTTCCCCAAGTTATAACGAAAAGACAAACCCTTTCCAACCCGGGTTGATATTGAAATTTTGGCTTTTCTTTTCCGTCCTCGCCGAGACTGCGGCGGGCAAGTTTTTCTCTTGATTGCTTACCCATATTTTTTTATTTTACCTTAATTAGAATCGGACGACAAGGGCTCAAAGAAGCTTCGCTTCTTTTCGACTTTCGCCCCGCTTTGCGGGGCTTGGTGCTTGATTTTTTCTGTTCCTTAAACTAAAGTAAAGAAGATGAGTAATGTCCTAAATTTAAGGAAAATTCTTCTTCTTTTTGGCGATATTGTTCTTCTTTATTTGGCATTGTTTCTAACAGTCTTTTTTGATTTTCCTCAGCATGTGCTTCCCTTTTCAATTTTATATTTCTTTTGGCTGATTATTTTTTATATTTTCGGCCTCTACGATCTCGGCGCCATTAGAATCAGGGTGGTTCTGTATCCTAAAATTTTAGGCGCAATTCTTTGCGGGCTTGGATTAGGGATGGTCTTTTTCTATTTGGTACCACTTTTTGGAATTACTCCCAAAACCAACCTGCTCTTGAACGTTTTAATCTTCGGGGTTTTATTTCTAATCTGGCGCAAGCTTTTTGGCTTTTTATTTTCTTCCCGTTTCTTCAACAATGTGGCGATCTTGAGTAGAGACCCGCAAAAAATCGAAACTTTAGCAAAAGAGATAGCCCTCCGTCCTTACCTGGGGTATAAATTAACGGCCACTTTTAACGATGGCAAAGACTTGCTTGCCAAAATCCAAGAGAAGAAAATTAACGCGCTGATCGTCGCCGAAGATTTTGAAACAGATTTCGATCTATTAGAAAATCTCTATCAATGTTTGGAAGCGAGGATAATCTTTTTAGATTGGAACCAGGCCTACGAATTATTTTGCGAAAAAATACCCACCGCCTTTCTGCAGAAAAAATGGTTTTTAGAAAATCTGAAAGAGGGAGAAAGAAAATTTTATGACAAAATAAAAAGAGGGCAAGATTTGATTTTAGCGACAATTTTACTGATTGCTACGAGCATCTTTTGGCCGTTAATTGTACTTTTGATAAAATTAGGCGATAGGGGTCCTGTAATTTATCGCCAAGAAAGAATCGGCAAAGACAGAAAACCGTTTCTCCTCTTTAAGTTCAGGTCGATGAACGTTGATGCGGAAAGCGAAACCGGCCCGGTTTGGGCTAAAAAAGAAGACCATAGGGTCACGAAAGTCGGAAAACTTTTAAGAAAGATACACCTTGATGAATTACCCCAAATGATTAATGTTTTGAAGGGAGATATCAGTTTGGTGGGGCCCAGACCGGAACGCCCCGAGTTTGTCGAAAAATTGGAAAAAGAAATTCCCTACTATCACGTGCGTCACCTCATCAAGCCAGGCTTCACCGGCTGGGCCCAATTGAAGTTCAGATACGGCCGGTCGGTCGTCGACAGCAAAGAAAAGTTTCAATATGACTTATATTATATGAAAAACAGGAGTCTTTTTTTGGACTTAGGAATTTTGTTAAAAACCTTTCAATTATTTTTTAAAAAAGAGAAATGATAAATAAAATTAGAAATCAGATTTACCGACTTCTAAGAAGTACTCAAAAATACACCAGCACCGATAATGTTTATTTGGCCCGAGGCGGGTTCTGGCTGATCTTGGGGCAGGTTACTGCGGCCGCTACCTCTTTTTTATTAGCTCTGGCTTTCGCCAATTTACTTCCGAAAGATACCTACGGCAATTACCAATATATAATTTCTTTAGTGGGAACTCTGGGCATCTTTAACCTGACCGGAATGAGAATAGCGGTCAGCCAGGCAACTGCCCGGGGGTTGGAAGGCTCTTTTTACACTGGTTTTAAAACCCAATTAAAATGGGGATTTTTGGCGAGTATTGTGGCTATCGGAGGCGCTCTTTATTATTGGCTTCGAGGCAATATACTTTTGCCCATTCCCCTGCTGCTCATTGCCGTCTTTCTGCCCCTGATGTTAGCTTCTCGGGTTTATATCGGCCTTTTAGCGGGAAGAAAACTGTTTAACGTCCAGACAAAATACGGCATCATCAATCAGGTTGTCGCGGTCTCTATAATGATTGCCGTTCTTCTTCTCACTAAAAATCTCCTTTGGCTGGTGACCGCCTATCTTCTGTCCCACACTTTTCTAAATTATTTCCTTTACCTTTTAATTAAGCACCGATTTCAGCCGAACAAAAAAGAGGATCCTCAAACCATCTCTTACGGGTTTCATATCAGTCTCATGGCGGTTATGAGCAAAGCCGCCTCTTACGCGGATAAAATAATACTCTTCACCGTAATCGGTTCTAGCCAGTTGGCTGTTTATTCTTTCGCCATTATTATTCCCGGAGAAATTCAAAAAATCCTGGGGCACATTTTAACCCTTGCCGCTCCAAAATTAGCCCCGAAATCCCGGGTTGAAATCAAAAAAACCATCATGAAAAAAGTCGGGAAATTGTTTCTCTTAACAGCGGCCTTAGCCATACTCTATATTATCATTGCTCCCTATTTCTATAAAATATTTTTCCCTCAATATTTAGAGTCCGTCCCTTATTCCCAACTGTTTATACTTTCTTTTATCTCTGTTCCCATGGGCTTGTTGGGCGTCTCCTTCCAAGCTAAAATGATGAAAAAAGAGCTTTATCTGATAAAAATCGCGCCTTTCATTAAAATAGCTCTTTTAGCTGTGCTCATTCCTTTTTACGGAATCTGGGGAGCGATTATGGCGATCATCGGCGCCGAAGCCATCCAATCGGGTTTGGTTTTATTTTTGTTCAGAAAATTTTAATTTTTGGGCTCTTGCCAAGTCCTCGGGGAAATCGATATCAATAAATTGAGCATCTTTAATATCGTAAGCTTTGACTGTTTCCCCTTTTTGAATAAGATGATCAATCACCGTAATAAAAGACGTTTCTAAATTGTCTTTTAATTCGTTCTCCAGTTCTTTGATCAGTTTTTCGGCGCCGTACTCCGAGAACTTGGCAATGCCGATAAATTCGCTGTTTTCTTTGGCCAATTTCGCCTTGCTTATTCTTTTAATCAGCCCCGCCTCTTCGATAATCTTTTCCGCCTCTGCCCTTAAATCATTTTTCTTGGCAGCCAAACAAATATCTCCCTCTTGCCCCAATAACGCCCCGATGGTCTCGGACTCGAATAAAACATCGGAGTATAAAAACAAAAAACCGTTTTTTATTTCATTTTTAGCCATCCAGAGACTGGCGGCTATGCCTGAAACATCGTAAAACGGATTGAATAATGTTTTGATACTCTTCTCCCGGCAAAATTCTTCCATTTTCTTTGATAAGTAGCCGGTGATAACAACCACGTCCTCAAGCCCGGCTTCTTTTAAAAGCCTAATCTGTTTCTCTAAAATAGTCTCTTCCCCGATTTTCAGCATTGATTGGGGAGTTTCTTTGGTTAGGGGCAATAATCGGGTTGATTTGCCCGCCGCTAAAATAATTGTTTTCATAAATTTTTTATTTATTCTAATCTTTCAATCCTGATTATTTTCTTGCGGACATAGGCGCTGAACCGATCGATGGCCGCCACTCCCAAAACCATAATAATTAAAATAGTCAAAACTTCCTGATTGCGGAAAAGCCGCATACTGGTGATTAACTCCATACCGATACCGCCCGCTCCCACCAAACCCAAAACCGTGGCGGCTCGGAAATTGTTCTCCAGATAATAAAAAGCGTAATTAATGAAAAGCGGCTTAACCTGGGGGAAAATTCCCCTGACAATAACCTGAAATTTATTCGCTCCGGTTGAAACAATCGCTTTGATTATTTCGGGATCCACAGTTTCAATCGCTTCGGAAAAGTACCTGCCCAGGGCTCCCGTCACATGAGCGGCCAAAGCTAAAACCCCGGGAAAAGGTCCTAAACCAACCATTGAGACAAAAATCAATCCCCAAACAATTTCGTTGATTCCCCGGCAAGTGTCAAAAACGCCCCTGACCACATGATAGATGAATCTATTGGACGTCACATTTCTCGCCGCGAGAAACGACAAAGGCAGGGCGATTAACGCTCCCAGGGTCGAACCGATAATCGCCATTTGCAGGGTCTCTAAAGCTTTAAGTAAAAATTTACCCAAGTTGCTGACATCGGGCGGGAACATCCTCGACACGAAATCAATCATAAAAGGAATTCCTTCGATGAAATTAATCGGATTTGTATCCGTGCCGCTGATCGACCAATAATAAATAACGATTATTGCAAGGCCGATAAGAAGTTTTCGGTATCTGCTTTTAAAAACCAGTTTTGCCATAAAGATGCCAATCTTCGGTTTCGCCGTAGATGTTAATAAGGTCTTTTTCCGTTAAGTCGGCGGAGCATCCGTTAAAAACTATTTCGCCGTTTCTCATGCCGATGATGCTCGTGCCGTATCTTTTGGCGAAATCGAGAAAATGAAGGCTCGTGACCAAAGTGATGCCCTTTTTGCGGCAAATATTCGTCAACAAATCCATAATCTCTTTCATGAGCTTCGGGTCTAAACTGGAAACGGGTTCGTCGGCTAAAATGATTTCCGGGTTTTGAGATAAAGCTCGGGCGATGGCCACTCTTTGCTTTTGGCCGCCGCTTAAATCCGTCACCCGCTCCTTCTTAAAATCCGCCAAATTAACCATGGAGAGGCTTTCTCTGGCAACGGAGTAATCTTCCGGCGAGAATCTGCTAAAAATGGTATTGAAGTTGGTATTGTATCTCAAACGGCCGTTAAGCACGTTTTGGGCTACGCTCTCTCTTTCGATCAGATTGAAATTTTGGAAGATCATGCCAATCTTGCCCCTAATCTGATATACCTTTTCCAAAGGACTGTGCAGAATATCTTCGCCGTTGATGAATATTCTGCCGGACGAAGGCTCAACCAGCCGGTTGATCGCTTTAAGCAAAGTCGATTTCCCCGAACCGGAAGAGCCGACGATAACCAAACTTTCGCCCTTTTGGATTTCAAGATTAATATTTTTCAGGGCTTCGATCCCTCGATTTTGATAAGTATGGCTAAGATTCTCTATTTTGATCATTTTATTTGGCGGCGCCTGGGGCTGGCCACGTCCATGCCTAAAATTGCCGCAGTTTGCCTAATGATGTCGTAATCGCTGTCAGATACTTCCTGGTACTTGGCGATATCGCCCCAGCCCGAGACCTCGTGAATCGTCTGCTCCTGCATATTAATCAAAGCGTCTTTAATTTTCTGCTTCAATGCTTGAGGCAAATCTCCCCTGATGGCAATGGGCGAGCCGGGAATCGACGGCGAGGTAAAGATGATTTTATTAACCGCCGGGTCAATTTCGCCGGCTTTAACCATTCTATCATAAGAGTTGTCGCTGTCCGCTCCCGCAGCCACTTTTTTATTGGCAATGGCGTATTCCACCGCATTGTGAGTGCCGGCGTAAAAAACCGTACTGAAATCTTTATCGGGATCTATCCCGTTTTCCAGCAGCATTTTTCTCGGAATCAAATTGCCCGAGGTTGAAGCCGGGTCGACAAAAGCGAAGCTTTTGCCTTTTAAATCTTCAAGTTTCGTGATGCCGCTGTCGGCTCTCGCCACAATAACCGAATGATAATCCGATTTGCCGTCGCTTCTCCTTACGCCATTGACGATGGCCTCGGCTCCGGCCATATTTTTAGCAATAATATAAGAGAATGGTCCGAACCAGGCCATTTCAATGTGTTTGGACCTCATCGCCTCAATAGCCGCCGTGTAATCGGAAGTCACCTGGATTTCCACGGGCATGCCTAATTTTTCCGAAAGATAAGCCCTCACGGGCTCGTAATCTCTAATCATTTCTTCGGCGTCATCGGCCGGAATAAGTCCCATCCTTAAAACTTTAATTTCATTTCCTCCACTGGGTTGATTTTTAACTGCTTGCCAAACCCCTACTCCTAAAATAATAACGACGACTGCAACTAATAATTTGGCCATTTTTGACATATTTTTAGTTAAATTAAATTTTAATAATAAATAATGATGTGATTACGTTTCCCGACCTTTAAAAATTTGCCTTACTTTTTCTAAATCCTGCTCCGTATCTATCTCCCACCAGTTTTTCTTAATCAGGACGGGATAAACCTCAAACCCCCTGTCAATCAACTCTTGAAGCATATCGGTCAAATAAGCTTTCTCGAAGGTCGCTGCTTGCTGAAAGGGCTTTCCCCAATATTGGCTTTTCACTCTTTGAAATTCTTTTTTAAAGATTGCGGCGCCCTGCTCACTGAATTTAACCAGACCGATAAACTCGCCTTGCGAGTCTTGAACGGTTAAATGTTTCCCGATTTTTAACACTTGGCCGCCTTGAATCATGACTTTTTCTGCTTCTTCTAACGGGTGTTCTGTCCTGTCTTGATAATATTCCTGCCAATCAATATCAACCACCACGGCAATGTCATTTTTATTCTCCAGCAATCTCTCCACCACGCTTTTGTCGTAGAGAATATCACTGTAAGCAGCGATGAAGCTCCCATTCATTGCCGACTCGGCACAAAATAGAGAGTTTAAAATATTGTTATTTTGATAATTGGCGTTTTCGTAGTATTTTATGCCGGGGAAATTTATTTTATTGCCCTGATATCCCCTGACTATTGCCGCATCTGTTATCCCGCAGAGCTTTAACGTTTGCAGTTGTCGCTCCATAATTGTTTTATCGCCTATTCTTAAGAGACACTTGGGGATATCATTGGTCAGGGGATTTAAGCGTTTCCCCATGCCAGCGGCAATGATGATGGCCTTGGAAATCTTATTCATGTTTTAATATTTTTAATTCCCTGATATTGCTTAAATAACAATACGAAATACATCAGCGGGGAAAGAATTCCGTAAAAAATAACGATTAAAGACACTTTATCTATAATAACGGCCAAAGGAATCCAAAAAATAATGCCGGTGGTTATACCCCCAAAGGACGACAAGATTCTCTTTAATCTCTTATCTGAATAAAAAGCTCTCTCGCCGGCTTTCCGATAGGCCCCTTCCGACTGCCGGCCCGACTGTAAAATAGCGCTGATGTATCTAAGCTTGGCCAAGCGAAGCAACACCTTAAACATTGAGGCGGAAAATCCTAAAAGAATCAGCAAGATCGGGTAAACAAACGCAGCATATGCTCCCAAAGCCAAAGGAATAAACAGCGCGGCGCACTTAATGTCATGAGTCATCGGTTCCATAAAAGAGCCCCCGAGGCCGCTGCCCGAACCCCGGTACCTGGCCACCTCGCCGTCGCTTAAATCTATAATGTGGGCCAGCCAAAGAAGAGCAATGCCCGTTAAACTCCACCAATACTCTCCTTTAATAAAACAAAGACTGCCTAAAACAAAGAGAACCGTGCCCCAAATTGTAACTTGGTTCGCGGTAAGCCTCTTAAAATGTAAAAAGAACCAAGTAAAATAGATGGAAAAATTCCGAAAGAATCGGTTGATGAAAGATTCTTTCCCTGCTTCTCCCTGTTTCTGACAGATTTTTCTTAATTCTTTGATTGATTCCATACAATATCTATATTATTACGGAAGCCGTTGAACATGTCAAGAGGTGTCAAAAAGGGTCATTCATCTAAAAATTCTACCGCTTGGTCAACGACCCACTTCGAACCGTTCTGATAGGGATTGCCAAAGAATTGCTCCTGTAATTTGATCAAATCTTCTTTGGGCACGTCAATGCTTTTTCTAATTTTATCAATCAGGTCCTGGGGATCTTTGGCGAAAAAACGGCCCTGAAAATCAAAAGTCCTGATATCAAAGTAATCCCCCCACCTGTCTGTCCAGAAAAACACCAGGGGTTTGAGCTGAGCCAACCCCTCCAGGACCGAAGTGCTATGAGAGCCCACCACCACCCGGGATTGCGAAATTGCCTGATGAATATCCCCCTTTAAAACCTTTATCCTTTCCAATATGCCCGGTTCATTCTTTTTCAACCAATCCTCAAAGCCGTCTCTTTGAGGCCGAATCTTTAAAGACAAAGCAAAATCTTTTACTAACAGCAGAGCCAAAAGATAGGGCATTACTTCTTTAGGGTCGGCTAACTGCTCAGAGATAAAAAGAACCTTTACGGGACCCGTGGAAGGGGCCGCCTCCTCGACATTCTTTCTTTCTAAAGGACGCATATGGCCGGACACACCGAGTTGTTCTGGTTTAAAAGCACGGCTGTATTTAAGATAATAGTCTCGCCACCAATTTGACCAAAGACCATACTTGTCGAGGGAAAGTGGCTTTTTGCCATCAAACTCGGGCATAAAATCAGAAACAAAGTAATAACGGGGTATCGCGCCATGCTGAATGCCTACCGTTTTTATTCCGGCTAATTTACAGCCCAAAACTTCATAGAAAGTGCGATTGCATCCCGCAGTGGTTATAGCAGCCTTAACTCCTATCCACTGCAAAATAAACTTCATTACCCGGATAGACCAAATAGTTCCCCTAATATTGCGAAGATAATGAGTAGAAACTTGAAACCAAAAACGCTCCTCGGGGTCGATATTCGAAAAAGGAGGCGAATAACGACCGAAGCAATTGGCAAAAGAATTTATAAATCCAATGATGGCCGTAGAATAAACCACCGGCCTTTTTCTCCGCCAAGCATGCCCTAAGACCGTCATTGAGGACTCCAAGCTCCGGATAAATTCAACAAAAGGAATTTTTCTTTTTCTTAACTCCTCATAGATAAATTTTTGCCGGTAATCAAAATCATACGGGGGATCAAATTTGTCGCTTGTCCGAACCATCAATGCGGGCCTCGTAATCTTTAGCCAGAGTAAAAAACCAAGAGAAAGCAGACACTGGATAAAAACACCCGAGGGGACGGGCAATAAGTTTCTGAACCGAAACTGGCTGATGATGGTGCACCGGCGATCGTGGGCTCTTAAGAAATATTGGAAAAGATGAGGCCAAGGTGCTTGGAAAAGAGATACTCTCTCAAAATTCTTTAAATAGAACAATAACTTACGGTATTGGGTGTAAGGCAAACAAAATTTATAGTGGATACTCTCATAGTGCATCCACCAAAGCTCATAACCCTGCAAATTTACCAGTTTTGACAAACGGGAGCCGTCAGGCAGAATGAAACGGGAAAGTTTATTGCTAAGCGCGTAAGCCTGCTGGATGCTGCCGGGACTGATGAAATTTTGCAGTTCTTTTGGGCCGATAATCTCATCAAACTGCCGGTACCATTTTTTGGGTTTTGAGGGAAAATCTTTGCCAAAGATTACTAAGAGAGATTTTTTATTCATGTCTTAAAAATATTTTTCCTGGTAAATCCTTTTCAATTCTTCAAACATCTTATTCCCCTCTTCGTCAAACTTTTCCGCTATTTTAATCTTAGGCCATTCCGTTTTGGAAAATCTCGCGTATAAGGGGAAAGTCCTCTGCAAGCCCTTCAATTCTTCGTAGGTGATGGAATCCATGTTAAGCCTGACGCTGTCCGTCAAATTGTGCACTTTGGCGTTTTTATCAAGGTAATCCTTTTTAATACAATATTGATACAAAGTTGTACCTTTATAAGGAACGAAAAGATAGCAATTGATGGTGCGGGGATTTAATTGGCGATTTAATTCAATGGTATCGAAAATAAGCTCTCTTGTTTCGTCGGGGAAACCAATAATATTGTTAACAGTATAGAGTATCCCGTATTTCTCAACCATCTTCAAACCCTTCAGCATCTGCTGATTTGAGCCGGAACGGTTAAGTATTCTTTTCCGAAATTCTTCATTCCCGTGTTCAATGCCAAATTGCAGGGTCTCGCAATTCATTTCTTTTAGAATCTTTATTTTTTCTTCGGTGACGGTTTCCGGCCTAGTCTGACACCAAAAAGGCAGGCCGATTTCTTTATATTTTTCAGCAAACTCCTGAAGTTCTTCCAAGGGTTTTGCTAAAAATGTTTCTGAATTAAAATTAACATAGTCAGGATTGTATTTTTTGACCAAGTGCCTCATTTCCGCTATTAATCTGTCTATGTTCTTTCTTCTGTAATATAAACCGCAACCTTTCTCTTGAAATATTTTTTTGAGCTGAGGAGCCCCGCAGTAAGTACAATTATTAGGACAGCCCCGATCCATCTCTACATGCATCATAGTGTAAATCTTGCCGAACATCGGCCGGGCCAGCCTTTCTTTGCCGAAAATATCGTAATCAATATAAGGAAGTTTATTAATGTCAGTGAGCGACCTTAGGGGATTTTTCACAATCTTCCCCTCTTTTTTAACCCAAAGGTTTTTGACTTGAGAATAATCCTCGCCTTTTGACAATTTCTGACAAAGTTCTGCCAAAGTCTCTTCGCCTTCGCCGAGACAAATCATGTCAACCGCCTTATTTTGAATCACTTCTTCTGGTGAAAAAGTCACATAAACACCTCCGGCAATAACCGGAATATCAAAATCTTTTATCTTCTCTAATAGGGCTTGAGCTAAATCCCAGGTATCTTCAACAATAGTTAAAGCAATTAAATCAGGCCTAAATTTACTAACCTTTTTGATCAAATCGCCGTAAATATCGGTTTCTGTAAACTGCACTCCCTTGTCAGCCAGATTAAAGGGCTTCAACTGCAACAATTCCACCCTTTTTTGCTCAAAACTAATATCTTCTGTTTTATAGAAAGTCGTATCAAACAAATCAACCTCAAAGCCCCTCTCCTTCAAACAAGCTGAAAGCAAAGACAAATTGATTGGCACTAAAGTCGCCATCATTGTGTTGGGATAAATGAACAATATTTTCATTAATTGTTTTTGTAAGGAGTTTTGTCTCCGGTGAAGCCATTATATTTCAGCCACCATTCAACTTGACCCCATTGCCACTCGTAATCAATGTCCAAGCCCGCCTCATTTTCAATGGGATAAATTTTCTGGCCCATCCACTGCTGGGGCTTCACACCTTCTTCGATATTGTCCAAGCATCTGGGTCTCACCAAAGAAAGCGCCACGTCAGCCAGCCAAGCATCACCGGCTGAATCCCGGTCGCAGCTCATGGTCTTGGGGTCGCCAAAGGCCTCAAGAGGCACAAAGGGTTCTATCAAGCCGTCTTTGTTGATTTTTCTCATTCTGTTGGGGTGGTACATGTTGTATTTGCCCACTGTAATGACCGAGTCGTAATCAGGGTGCTCCCTTAAGATTTCAACTCCCTTGTCAATCTGGCTCGCCAAAACTGTCGGAGCGTTGCAGTGCAATAACGCAATGAATTCCACCTCCTTGCCTTCTTTTTTCAATTCATCGCGGATGACGTTGAACCCGTGAACGAATGCGTCCTGGCCCAGGGCCTTATGGCCGGCCAGTTCCGCGGGCCGGTCGATGACCCTAGCTCCTTGCTGCTTGCTGATTTCTTTTATTTTGTCTGAATCCGTAGAAACATAAACTCTTTCTACATATTTAGAATTTTGGGCAGCTAATATGGGGTAAACCATGAGAGGCCTACCCAAAGCTGGCTTAATATTTTTCCCGGGGAACCCTTGGCTCCCCTCCCGGCCGATAAGTAAAGCGACAATCATATTGTTTATTGTGTTTATTAATTATTAATTTAATCACCCCCAGCTACAGTAAAAGTTTCTCCGGTAATGTAATCACCTCCCCTGGAAGCTAAAAAAAGAACCATTTGAGCGATATCAGAGGGTCTGCCCATTCTTCCCAGAGGAGTTAACTTTACTCTTTTTTGAAGATCTGCCTTTGTCCGATGAATTTTCTGATGGAAAAGAGTATCAATAATTCCTCCTCTCACGGTATTAACCAAAACATTGTAGGGAGCGCCTGCCCGAGCCAACCCCTTAGTTATCGCCTCCAGGGCAGCTTTGGCTGCTCCATAATGCAGGGTAGTTGCTGAACCGCCATATTTTGCTGCGACAGAGCTGATATTAATTATCCTGCCTCCTCGCTGTTTTTCCATACATCTGAAAGCTTCCTGAGCTAAGAAAAAAGGAGCGGCGGCATTAAGGGCAAAGGTTTTCTCCCAAGACCTTTCATCAAGCGACAAAAAATCTTTGACTCCGTAGACTCCGCCGGCATTATTAACCAAAACATCTATTCGGCCGAATTTTTGGATAAACTCACGAATTAAGTTATGACGACTGGCACTTTTGGTCAAATCGGCCTCCTTTAAAATTTCAGCTCGTCCTCCAAAAGAAGTTATTTTCCTTCTCAATTCTAATGCTCTTTTTTGGGATTGGTAATAATGGATGCCCACTAAAGCTCCATGCTTAGCAAAAAGCTCAGCTGTGGCAACGCCAATGCCGCCGTTAGCTCCGGTAATGAGAACTTTTTTGTTTTTTATTTCTTTAAACATTTTCTTTGAGTTTTAATATCTCGGTTGTTCTAAAAGCACAACCATTGCAAATTTTGACTTCATAAGATCGACCTTTTTCGTTAAGTTCTCGGATTTTCTCCATAATTTCTCCCCGCCAAGCAACCTGAATACTGTCTCCCCGATTAACATTACCGAGATTATAAGAATTGGAATAATCAAACTGGCAAATGGTAATAGTGCCGTCCCATCTCACCATCATCCTCTGCCAAAGATAGGGGCAAGCCCAATCACCGATTAAATTCTGGCTTAAATAAGAATAATCCTTAAAATCGATAAAAGCTATCTCGTCAACTATATTTTCCCAAAAATGTTTATACTCATCCAGGACAGGAACTAATTCCGGCAAAGCCACAGTTTGAATTCTGACCAACGGTCGCTCTTTTTTCATTTCCCTTTTCAGTTGAATAAAATCTCTAATATTTTTTAAAACCTTATCAAAGTTAGCTCCCACTCGGTATTTTTCATAAACCTCAGCCGTGGTTCCCTCAAAAGAAATGGAGAGCCTGTCTAGTCCAGTCTCGATAATTTTTTTACTGACATCTTGAGTCAATAGGACGGCATTAGTGTTGAAATAAATATCTATTATTCCCTTTTTCTTGGCATAAGCTATCATCTCTGGCAGGGCCTTATTTAATAAAGGTTCTCCCCGTCCTCCGGAGTTAAGCTTGACGGCGCAAAGACCATTTACTGCTCCTTCGTCAATAATTTTCTTGAAAGTGTCAAAGGACATAAATCCTTGGCCGCCGATTGGCTCATAATTGGTGGCGCAAAAGGAACACTTTAAATTGCACAAGCAAGTAGTCTCAATGTCTAGGTGGAGCGGGAATTCGCCTGCGGTAAAGGTTTTGGGTCGAGTCTCCCAGTTCTTGCGGTATTCCAAAAAACGAGGCTCTTGGCTCCGCAAGACGCTTTTCCCGCCAATGGTATGAAAATTAGCATTTACTTTAATTTCTGTCATATATTTGAAGCCGCCGCTTCGTCTGCCAAAACAATGGTTGGCACATCATTGAAGGTTAGGGCCGGCAGCTCTCGTTTATTATATTTCTCTTTATCAAGGATGAGCTTTCTTAACAAATCCGCTTTATCTTTGCCGGCCAGCATTAAAACATTAGTCTTGGATTTATTGAGAAACCAAGGGGTAAGAGTAATTCTTCCAGCATAACCCCAAACCTTGGTAGACGCTGATAAATCCCAAATATCATTCTTCCAGCCAATCCGGGGATTTTCTATCATAACACCGTTCCGGTGGCCATCTGCGCCTGCGCCATTAAAAGTTAAATCAAAACCATCAGGGGCTAAACTATCTATCTGTCGAGTGTATTCTTGCGCTCCCTCAACTAAGCCTAATTCTATTTTTATGGGGTGGAGATTGGCTGGAATGTGGCTCAGCCAGGGCTGGAAAGCTCTTTGGAAGTTGCTTTCTGGATGATGGCTTGCTTTTCCTTCATCTCCCCAGAAAACATGCACCTTCGGCCAAAAAATACTTTCTTTATAATCAGTCGCCAAAAGTTCAAACATGCGTTTGGGCGTTGAGCCGCCGCTGATAGCCACCGTAAAAATATCCGGGTTCTTACTGGCCGAAATAAAAAGTTGGCAGGCGTGACGAGAAAGCTCTTCTAAATCAGCCAATATTCTAATTTCTAAATTGTCTGCCTTCTTTATTTTCATTTTAAAGTAAATTTAATCCGGCAAGTAAATTATCAACGGCTTCCCTTTCCATTTGGACTCGGCACTCTTTGGTGTTAGAGCCAATGTGGGGAGTCAGGATCACTTGCTTAAATTCGGTTAAAGGCCCCGCATACGGCTCCTTTGAAAAAACATCAATGTAGGCGCCGGCCGCTTTGCCGCTTCGCAACGCCTCGATCAAGGCATTTTCATCCCAAAGTTCGCCCCTGGCGCTGTTAATTAAAAAAACTCCGTCTTTCATCAGGGCAAATTCGCTTGCCCCTAAAATTTGCTTCAAACCCGAAGCATGAAGGCAAATAATATCAGCTTGGGGCAAGGCTGTTTCCAAAGAAATTCCGGGAAGAGACGAATCAATGGTTATTAATTTGATGCTGAACGGCGCGAGCATCTTAGCCAAATATCGGCCGATTCGGCCAAAGCCGATGATTAAAACCGTTTTGCCGGAAAGTTGCACCCCCGTCTTTTTATCCCAAATTTTTTGGCGGACTGCTTGATCCATTTGGGGAATTTGTCTTAACAGAGCCAAAATTCCTCCCAGGGTAAGTTCAGCTACCGCAACCGTGGGGGCTTCGGGCGTATTTTTGACAACAATGCCCAATTCTTTGGCCGCCTCAAGGTCAATACTATCTATGCCCACGCCAACACGGGAAATAACTTTCAAACTGGAGTTTTTCAGAGTTTCCCTGTCAATCGTTTCCGTGCCGGCAATCAGTCCGACGACCCCGGGCAAAAGATCTCTCAACTCTTCAGAAGTCACCTTCCGGCCGTAAGGATTTTGGATTATTTCAAAACCGCCCTTTTCTAATTTTTCCAGGGGCCCCTGGTCTGCTTTGCCGAAAGACGAGGTAGTAATCAAAATTTTAGACATATTTTTCTAACTCTTTAAACGGATTGTTTTTTTTGGTGCGCCAAACAAATTTCACTCCTGCCTCCTTAGCTCCCTCGCAGTCATCAATAGCATCGCCCACAAAAATTACTTCTTGATTCTTTAAGTTAAAATCTTTCAGTATCTTTAAGATAAGCTCGCTTTTTTTAGCCGGACTGCCCAAAACGTCTTTGAAATACCGACCCAGGCCCCGCTCTTTAACGAGCGATTTAATTTCTCCGTCGGGAGTCCCCGAAGCGATAAAGAATGGTATTTTTTGATGATATTTTTCCAAAAACTCTTGAGCTCCTTCAACAAAAGGTGAAGCTAACACCCCCTGATAAACATATTCTGAAAACTGCCTGCTTAACTTCTGCTTCCTTTCTTCAGAAAGCGGTTCGTGTAAAATATCGCGGTGGATTCTTTCGAGTTTTTCAAAACGGGACATTCCGCCATGAGTAGTATGCAACGCCACAATTTCGTTAATCTTTTCCGGATAATTATTGAACAGAACAGTAAAAGCTTTTGTTTTTACGTCCATGGATTCAAGAATGGTGCCGTCGAAATCAAAAATGATGGCCCTAACACGATTGGCACATTCTTGGTAAACCTCACTGATTAAGCTTAAAATCCCCTGCCCGAAATCAACGTAGTTGGGACTCTGAATCCGCTTGGCCAGTTTAGGGATAAAACTATAAGGAGTAATAGAGTAGTGCTCTGAGGAAGTGGCCGGTAAAAATTCCAAGTCAATTTTATTATCCAACATCTCTTTAATCATCAACAGCGAATCCTTTATCTTCATGGGCTGGTTGCCGGCAATAATCACGTGCTCGTTTTCATACTCTTCGGCCAAAATATCCACGCTTAATCTGGCAGCATCATAAATATGGATGTATTCCCTGATTTCTTCGCCATCGCCGTTTCTGGTGATTTTGCCCCGGGTAATGGCTTGCTCTAATATCTGACGAACCCAGTTGTTTCTATCGGCCCTGGGACCGTAAAGAGAACCGTAGCGCAAAATAGTGTAATTTAAGCCATAAATTTCTTGATAGTTATTAATTAATAACTCGCAGGCCTGTTTTGAGCTGCGGTAAAAAGAACCGGCTTTGCTGTAGACATAAAGAGTGCTGGCAAAAATAAATCTCTCGATGCGATGGGTTCTCGCTACTTCCAGTAAAACGGCATTGCCCAAAATATTTGTTTTAACCGTATCAAGGGGATCGTTTTTGGCCTCTTCAATGTCAGCCACCGCCGCAAAATTATAAACAATCTGGCACCCTTCCATCGCCTCTCCAACGGATTTCGGGTCGTTAATGTCTCCTACAATCGAAATCTGCCCCTCTTTTAAATAAGGAGATTTTTCAATATCAAAGATAACAACCTGGTAACCGCGGTCGGTTAAAACATCGGCCACATGAGAACCCAAAAACCCGGCTCCACCGAAGACAACTACTTTTTTATTTTTATTTTCTCCTGATATATTATCTGGCATATTAATGGTGTAATTTTAGTTGTTTTGCATTTTCAGCCAACCCAAGAAATATTCAATAACAATTTTTATTCTTTTAAATAATTTTTTAAAGCCATCCGCCCCAGTTAAAGAGCGAAACCCGAACTTAATAAAGTACCACCAGTTATGTTCAAATCTAAAAATGAGGAGTCGATAATATTTGTTAATTTCTTCAGCCGTCATCTCGAAGGTGTGATGATTGACGTGAACATTGGTGTCGTATCTATAGTAATCGGCCGGGGTTTCTAATTTGTTCTCGAGCAAGTTATGGATTTGGAAGTATTTGAATAGTTCTGAACCGGGATAGGGACTAAGAATATGAAAAGCAGGAACGTCGGGCTTAATATCCTTGATCAACCTGACTGTCATTTTAATATCATCCGGCGTTTCTCCCGGGAAACCAATTATAATAAACATCTGGGATTTAATGCCGGCCTCCTTAGCCAGAGCAAAAGCCCGATAAACATTTTCCAGCTTAATGTCTTTATGGATAACATCGTCTAAAATCCTTTGAGAACCAGACTCAACTCCCCACCAAATCCAGCAGCAGCCCGCTTCTTTCATTTTCTTTAAAGTTTCTAATTCAATATACGGACTGCACCTTCCTTGGACCAGCCAGGGTAAATTTAATTTTCTCCTGATCATTTCGTCGCAAATCTCTTGGACCCACTCATTTTGTTTGGGGGTCATACCAACAAAATCATCGTCATAAATCTGGACCGACCTCACTCCGAATTTATTTTTATAATACGCTATTTCAGCGACGACATCTTTAGGGCTACGTTGACGGTACAACTTGGATCCCAAACTGCAAAAAGTGCAGCGATGAGGACAACCTCGGGCAGCCAGCACGGTGGCGCGGGGTTTTTTCATTTCTTTGATTTTAGAAGAAAGGTGGGCGCCGGGATATTTTGAAAAATCAGAAGTAAGCAAATGAAAAGCTGGCCAGGGTATGGAATCCAAATCCATAATGTACCCCCGGGGCCCGGTCATCACTAAATTACCGTCTTTGCCCAAAAAAGCCAGACCGGCAATATCGCTAAAATCTTTCCCGCGACTCTCTCTGCGTTTAACCACCTCCAAAAGCGTTATCTCCCCCTCTCCCACCGCAACAAGGTCAATTGCCCCTTGGGCCATTCTCAAAACTTTTTCCGGCTCTTTGGTCGGACCAAAACCGCCAGCCACAATCAGGCAATCAGACAAATGGTTTCTGGCCACTTGGGCTGTTTTGATTAAAGCCGGCAGAACAAAAGAAGAGCCGCCGACACCAACAATATCTGGATTTTCTTTAACCAATAAATTAGCTAAGGCCTGCCAAGTCAGTCTCTCTATATCGGCATCAAGAACCTTAACATCGGCAAATCCCCATTTCTCGAGATACCCCGCTAAATAAAGCATGGCTAAGGGCGGTGAAGCAGCTTTGGGTCTGCCGACATCATTACAAACTGGTGGATTAATTAATAAGATTTTCATGGTGATTAAAAATTAAAAGTCGGTTGGTTCATCAATCAGCAATCTCACTCCGCAGGTTTCGTCAAAAATGGCTTTTATTTGAGATATCATCTCCCGACACTTATCTACTCCAATCAATTTCTTATTTGAAGCAATTGTGTATAATATCAAAAATTTCATTAAAGTGCTTATTTCGGCGGTAATGTGGGTAATCTTTAATTTTTCCGCATATTCTTTTTCTTTTATCGGATAAGCCGCTTCAAACTCCTCAATAAGCTCCCTGGCATCCTTATCCCTCGGCAATATCATCTTGGCAATCCTAACATTTTTATCGCTCAAAGGAATCTTCTCATCCTTATAAACTATCAAATCTTTGATATTCTGGTCTTCCCCTAATTTAGAGCCCCTGATGGGAATGATGTAGGGACAAAGCTTGACCACATCACCGTTGGAAATAAATTCCAGGCAGGCCTCAACCGTTTGAAAGATATCCGCCACTTTGGTTACGGGCGTACTCAAAATGATATAAATAATGGACTTGATGCCCGCTTTGTTGAACGCCCTCAAAACTTTTTTACTGTCTTCGGGACTTATGTGCTTGTTCATGTAATTTAGCTCTTTCTCGGAAAATGATTCCACGCCGTAACTTAGAAAAAAGAAATTTGCCTCGCTTAACAGGTTGATTAACTCCGGCTTTTTAATAAAAGTGTCGGTCCTTGCTTTAGCTGCAAAACAAAGGAGAGGATAATCTTTCCTTAAATTAATCAAGGTTTTAATTATCTCAACCGTATCAATATTTCCCCTGTCAAAGAAATTATCATCTTTAAAAAGTATCGTCCTTGTTTCGGGCTGGTTCTTGAGCATTTCTCTAAGATAAATATTCATATCCGCAGCTGTCAGAGATGCTATTTTAGCCGCACATTGACCGGCAAAGTTCTGAAAATTGGTTGAAGAGCAAAAGGCGCATTTGTAGGGACAGTAACTTGATGTAAAAGGCTTTAAAACAAATATTTTTTTCTTTAATTGCTCGCTTTGCAGCTCTTCATCGGTATAATAGCGGCAAATCAAGTCCCAGTACTTCTTCTGGGGAATTCTATCAAAATTGGCCAACATGGTTACCTCTCTGAATTCCTCATAATTTAACGCAGAGTTTGGTCCCGTTATGTCTCGAGCCCCCTTTAAATACAAGCCGGGAACCGACTCTAATAGTGAATAATCTTTCTTAAGATCTTCTATGGAGTTTTCTCTGATAACTCCGATAAGTTTTACCAGAGGTTTTTCCCCCTCTCCGACGATAATTAAATCAAGCTTGGGGAAATTTTCAAAAAGGAACCCATGATTGAATGTCGCTTCCTGACCGCCGGCTATGAACAAAGATGCCGATGATTTTTCCTCGCATAAAAACATCAACGAAAGGTCGTTTTCTAAAGTCAGATGCAAAGGGCTGAAACCGATGATGTCATATTTTTTATCTTGCAGCAGCTCGGCTAATTTAGAATGGGGTTCGGAATAAAGATTTGGGTCAAAAACATCCACCGCCACATCCTTTAATTTGCTTCTGAGATAAGCCTCTATTCTCCATAAACCCATGGGCGGAGATAAAAAGTTTTTTTTGCCGCAATCTCTTTCCCAGCTATTTATCAAGAATATCTTTGTCATATTTTTTGGTACCAACCAACAGTTTGGCTGACATGGACGGCTTGGCTGAAGTGTTTTTTTACTCTTTCAAAACCCGCTTCGCCAAATTGTTTTGCTTTTTGGTCGTTTTTTAATAAGTCAATAAGTTTTTGGGCCATTAATTCTATCTTGAAAGGATTAACGATGACTCCGGTTACTCCGTCCCGAACAACTTCTGGCGTGCCGCCGTAGCAAGTGCCAACTATTGGCTTTTTGCAAGCCATGCCCTCTAAGTTCGTTCTGTTAAGCGGATCAAAATAAATTGAGGGCGTAACGATAATATCTGCTGAATGATAAGCGGCTTTTAAGTCCTCGCCAGTCAACCAACCGATCCCTCCCTTACCGGCTATTAACAAAACCGCCGCTGGAACTTCTTGTTTAACTTTGACCATGGCTTGCTTAATCTGTGCTAAGCCCTTCAAACCGCTTATCCGGCCGGCAAAAAAAATGATTTTTTTCCCCTGGAGGCTATGTTTTTCTCTAAACTCCTTTATTTTGTCAGGGGCAACGGACCAGTCATCAACAGCTATCCCGGTATAACTTACTTCAGCATCTTTGATGCCATTTTGCGCCAAAGCGTCCTTTAAAACATGGGTTACGGCAAAAATTTTGTCAACATATTTTAAATAATGCCGAATAATAATATTGCGCAAGGGATTGTATCTTTTTTTGGCCTGTTTGAGATGATCCCGCCAGGAAGTACGGGTGTCAAATTGCTCTAAATATTTCTTAGTAGCCAACTTGCCGAAAGTGAATGACATGGTGTCTCGGGCAGTCCAAAAAACAGCTCGACTATGCTTTTTAGCTATTTTCAAACAAGCATAAGAAAGATAAGAATGAATATTGTGAGCATGCGTGATATCGGGACTAATCTGTTTTATTAATTCTCTAACCTTACTGACTGTCTGGGGATTGTACAGGCTTAAGTACGCTCGATATCTTGGATGATAGTCGGCAAAAATTCTAAAAACTTTTAATCCCCGATAATTGCAAACTCCTTCATCTTTTTTCTCTCTAACGGTCGTCAGCACGAAAATTTGGTGTCCGGCTTTCTGCAGGCCTTGAGCTAAATAAAAAGTGGAAATGCCGGCTCCCCCAAAACTTTGAGGCGGGAAATCATCTTGTAGCATCAAAATTTTCATTTTTGGGCAACGATATAAACGTTGCTATAAATTATTTTATTCTTAGTAAATCTATCCAAAAATCTAGCTATTTTGGCCATAAAATGAGCGAGTTTAAAACTGCCTCTCTTTCTTTTTTTAAATGGATTGAACCAGGAAAATCTGATAAATTCAGCAAGAACCGAGAAGACTTGACCGCTATAATCACATTCGATAATTTGAAAACCCTCGTTTTTAAATAATAACCTGATCCCCTCAACGGTATACCGAAAATAATCGCCCGGGTCGGGGTGGTACGGACCCAAAAAAGGAGCGGTCAGAATACACCTGCCCCCGGGCTTTAATACCCGGTGAATTTCCTCAACCATAACCCAGGGCTTTGCTACGTGCTCTAAAACCTGAGTGGAAATAACTGTTTCAAAGCTCTCTTCTGGAAAAGGCAAATTTAACGCATCGCCAACCACATCAATATTTTTCCCCGGCACCATATCAAAGGTCGTATAACCTGAAGTGTTTGGTTCAATAATATCACGATATTTACCAAAACCAGCTCCCAAATCTAGGGTGCTACCGGAAATATATTTCTTGGCATAATTAATAACCTCTCGAGTTTGTTGGAATTTTTTCATATCGTTTTTTGAATATGATAAATTTTTCTGTTCAATTTTTCCTTCCAATAAGCGTAGGTTTTCTTAAAGAGACCGTTAGGCGGCAGGTTAATCAAAACTTTGACCAAGGGAAAAAGAATCGGGAAAGAAACGGTCAGACAAAACAGCTTCTGCAAATTATTAATCTTGGCTTTGTCTTTAATATCCAAAACGCTATCTTCAAAAAAGGTTTCTGATATTTTGTCGATATCGCCGTCATAGATGCCCTTTTGAACACACAAATCACCTAATTTGGTCCGGGGATAAGGCTGATAGATGGAAGCCCAGCCTAAATCGGGCTTACATAAAATATTAAGTTTCAGAGTTTCAAGGTCATCCTTAAGAGAGCCCTCGGGCAAGCCCAGCATATTGAAAATTCTTAATTTTAATCCGGCCTTTTTAACGAGTCCAGATGCTCTGATAATTTGGTCTTTAGTCATATTTCTTTCAAGAATTTGATTGCGCAGGCGGTCGTCGGCGGTTTCGATGGCAAAGGTCACCCCAGAGCACTCCGCTTTTTTGAGAAACCCCACCAATCTTTCATTGATTAAATTAATCCGCGCATGGCAATGGAACGGTAGCCCGATAACCTTGGGGTATTGCTCGCTGAATTCCCCCAGCCATTCGTCTTCCGTGCCGAAAGTGTCGTCCTGGAAATAAGCCATTGCCATGGGATAGTGATTTTTCACTTCCAGCATTTCCTGAAGCAGATTATCAACCGACCGAAATCTGACATATTGGCCCTTGCCCTGATAAATCGTTTTTAAAGAATGGTTGAAGCAGTACGGACAGTTAAAGGGACAGCCCCGACCGCCCAGGAAATTTTTAATGGGGTTATCGCGGGATTTGGGATATTTTCGGTAAATCAGCTCTCGGTCGGGAAAGGCCAAAGAGTCAATGTCGTTTAATGGCCTAACGTCATTTTTAATGATGGCGCCGTTCTTTTTAACCCATAAATTGGGGATCGTGGAGAAATCTTCTCCTTTGGCCAGCTTATCGGCCAATTCGGCAAAAGCTTCTTCGCCCTCTCCGATACAAATAATATCAACGCCTTCATTTTTAATAATTTCCGTGAAGAAGGTCGGATGCGACCCGCCAAAAACAGCTAAAAATTTAAACTGGCTTTTAAGTTTCTTGTTGAGATCGAGAAAATATCCGTGCTGACCGGTAGTTAAACTGTAGGCAACGATATCGGGCGCAAAATTTTTAACTTTTTCCTCAATGTTTTCTACGCCAGCTTTCACGATATCGGTTTTGTGACCGGCTTTTTTCAAAGCTCCCGCAATATACATAATACCTAAAGGCTCAATGATAAAATCTCTGGTGATAAATAAGATTTTCATTTTTTAAGAATGACTTTTACGGCTTCAGCAAGATTTTTAACCGAATAATGCGGCCTGAATTTTAAATCATCGGGGAAGCGCTTGCCCACGAAAATCGTTTTAAGGTTGGCTTCCCGGCCCATCTGGATATCCTTAGGACTGTCGCCTACTATCCAGCTCTTGCTTAAATTCAAGCCGAAATCTTTGGCCGCAGACTCCGTCATGCCGGTTTTCGGTTTGCGGCAGGAGCAATTGTCTCTCTCGGTATGAATGCAATAATAAATTCTATCAATCCTGATGCCTGATTTTTTAAACTGCGAAAGCATGTAGCGATGGATTTCCTGCAAGTCTTTTTCTGTGAAGTAACCCCTCCCCACGCCCAATTGGTTGGTGACGATAATGATCTTATAATCGGTTTTGGAAAGTTTTCTTAAGGCGGGCAGTACTCCCGGAATAAATTTAAAATCTTCTTTTTTGTGCGGGTACTCGGGCTCATTGATATTAATCGTCCCATCTCTGTCTAAAAAAACCGCTCGGACTTCGGGTTTGGCATAAATACTGATGATTTTCTTGACGAGAGCGCTGGTCGAAAGGCCGGGTACGGTTTTCAGAATATGAATTTGACCGCCGTTTTGTTCCACTACCTCCCTTTCCACACAGTCTTTGCCCCAGTCGGCGCCATGGCAATGAATGTCGGGTTTAATTTTATTTAAAATTTCCTTAGGATTGATTTCATCAAAAAGCACCACGTAATCTACGCAATTTAAAACCGCCAAGGTTTGAGCGCGCTCACCTTCCGAAATGATCGGATGATTGGGTCCTTTATAAATCCTAACGGATTTGTCGCTGTTTAAGGGCACAATTAAAACATCGCCCTGGACCTTGGCCTCTTCTAAAGATTTAATGTGGCCTAAATGCAAAATGTCAAAACTGCCGTTGTAGGTGACAACTGTTTTTTTGCGTTTCTTGAAACGCCGGCAGATCTGGATAATCTCTTTTTGAGTTTTAATTTTGGTTTGGGTTGACATAATCTGCCAAACTTGCTTTCAATTCTTCGGGCAAAACGACGGTCGTGCCCGGCTTGCCCACGCTCACGCCGCAGGCGTGGCTGCTCAAAATGATCGCTTTTTTAAAATCAGCCCCACTCGATAGCGCCAGAGCGAAAACAGCGATAGCGGTATCGCCAGCACCCGAAACATCCACCGGCATTTTATTGACGGCCGGATAGCGGAAGGGGTTGCCGTTTTTCTCAAAGACAACCAATCCCTCGCCGCTACATTTAACTACCACATTATCAGACATCATATTAGCTAAAAGCATTTTGCCGGCCTGACAAAATCTGCCTTCCTGCGCCAACCGTTCTACAGGAATGTTCAAGAGCGCACCCAATTCTTGCTTATTGGGGGCGATAATATTGCAACCATGGTATTTCGAAGGTTCGGTTCCTTTGGGGTCAACGAACGATAAAACGTTATTATCTTTGGCTAAAGCAATCAGCCGCCGAGCCAAATTGGGCGTAACCACTCCTTTGGCGTAATCTGAAATAATGACAGCGTTTAAATTTTTGATCTGGCTGCCGATAAAACTTAAAAGCTTTTCTTCTATTTCCGACCTAATTGGTTTTTTGTCCTCAATATCAATCCTGACAATATGTTGATTTTTGGCCACGGCCCTGGTTTTGAGAGTGGTTTTTCTTTGGGAATCAACGGCAATACCCGTAGTGTCAATGCCTTTTTCGTCTAATAAGGTCTTTAACAAAACTCCGTTTTCGTCTGCCCCCACTACGCCGGCCAAAAATACCTTTCCTCCCAAACTCTGAAGGTTGTAGGCTGTATTGGCGGCTCCGCCGGGCCGCTGATTGATTTCTTTGACGTCTAAAATCGGGATAGGTGCTTCGTGAGAAATCCGCTCAACGCTGCCGATCAAATACTGGTCCAGCATCAGATCGCCTACCACCAAAATTTTCTGGTTTTTGAAATTTTCGATGATGTTTAAAAATTGTTCTTCCATATGATGGTTATGATTAAGAAACTCGGGAATCAATTAAACGACAAATAATATGGCCGATCAAAATATGAATTTCTTGAGTCCGGTCGCTTTCTTGAGACGGCACCACCAACGGAATATCAACTAAATTTTTCAGCAGGCCGCCGTCATTGCCTAGAAATCCGATAGTTTTCAATCCTTTAAATTTAGCGACTTCAACGGCTCTAATAATATTCTGTGAATTACCGCTGGTGGAAATGGCGATTAAAATGTCGTCTTTGCCGCCCAGGGCCTCGATCTGTCTGGAGAACAATACATCATATCCATAATCATTGGCAACCGCTGTCATAATTGAGGTATCGGTGGTGAGAGCTATGGCCGGCAAGCCCCGGCGTTCTTTTTTAAAGCGTCCCACGAGTTCCGCGGCAATATGCTGGGCATCGGCGGCCGAGCCTCCATTCCCGCAAAGTAAAAGTTTTCTGCCTTGAGCATAAGCATTAATAATCAAATCGGCGACTTGAGCGATTTTAGGAACCAACTCATCTTTAACTGCTTGATGAAGCTCGATATTCTTATCGAATAGTAATTTAATAATATTTTCCATGTTTACCACTTAGCAATGGCTCTTTTGGCTTTAGTTTTGATTTTCTTATAAACACTGTAAACCTTGTCTTCAACTTCCGGTGAAACCAATCTTAAAATTTCCGCGCCCCAGATGCGGTATTGGCCTCCTACTTTATAGGCGCGGAGAGTCCCTTTTTTCAAAAGCCGCTTGATCGTGCTTTCGGAGATCTTTAAAAAATCGCGGGCTTCTTCGGTCGTATAAATTTGCTTTGGTTCAATCTCCTCCATGTTCCCATCATAAATCGACCAAGAACAGGTGTCAAGAGGTGTCAAAAGGTGTTATTGCGCAAATCAAAAAGGACAAGCACAAAGCTTGTCCCTTTCTTATAAGTCTAGCGAAGGCAATGATGGGTTAAATAATCCTTAATCCCCTCTTCTAAGGAATAATCCGGCTTAAAGCCCCAGCCCAATTTGGCTTTGGTAAATCTTTGATATCTGCCCTTATAGGGATTGGAAATATAAACAGGCTCTTTTTTAGTTCCGAGATTCTTTTGAACGTTATTCAAAACGTCGTCAAAGGTCCGGGGCTTGCCCGTACCCGCGTCATAAATGCCGTTTTTGGCCTTTATGGCGGTCTGCAGTGCTTTAATGATGTCTTTAACGTAGACGAAGTCTCTTTTGCTCTGGCGCTCTTCTTTAAAGACCACCGGCCTTTTGCCGGCTTTAATCTGCAAAGCCCAATTGGTCACCATGCTGGCCATGCGGCCTTTTTGTTTTTCTCTGGGACCATAAACGTTAAAGAATCTCAAACCGACAATCGGGAGCCTGTTGAAGAAAAACTTAGCAATCTCGTCAACTAACTCTTTGGAGTTGGCATAAGCGGTTTTCTGATAATCACCATAAATGGCGGCGCTGGAAGCATAAATGAGTTTGGACTTGCCTTTGAGGGCGAAATCCAAAACATTAAGAAACCCCGCGATATTGTTTCGATACATATCAACATCATCAGGATAACGGGTGTTGGTATTAGCCGCTAAATGATAAATGACGTCAAAATCGTTTTTCAGCTTAATTTTTTGGCAAACATCCTTATCGTAAACCAACACCTTGTTTTTAGAATTTTTCCTTAATTCTTCGACTAAATTCAAGCCGACGAACCCCTTGCCTCCGGTAACAAAAAATTTCATAACAAATATTTTAAACTAATATTAAATATTTTTTAATTTTTCCTCGCTGATTAATTTTATGACCGAGTCAAAAACTTCTTCGGGGGTAATTTCTTTCAAGCACTTGAGGTGCCCCTCCTTGCAGGTTCGCGCAGGAAAAGGCGTAAATGAGCACGGGAAGCAATAAATATTTTTCTGAATTACCTTGTAGGGACTATTAAGGGGGTGCTGTTCTCGCATATCAACGGAACCGGCAATCACCACCGAAGGCACTCCTGCGGCATCGGCCACATACAAAGAGCCGCAATCCACGCTGATAAATAATTTCAAATTTCTCATGAAAGCTGCGAGCTCATACAGCTTGAAAGCCCCAGCAGCGTTGACACTGTTATTTTTCATCATTTTTTGAATTTTTTCAATAATAGGCTGGTCGTCTGAAGAACCCACGAAAATCACCCTGGCTTTTATTTTCTCTATTAATTGGTCAGCTAAAGCAGCGAATTTATCGGATGCCCACTCTTTGAACTTAATGCCAGCGGTGGCACCGATGCCGATTAAAAAATCCTCGGCGGTTATATTATTCTTTTTCAAAAAATTTGAAGCCTTTTTTTCTTCTTCTGGCCGAATAAAAATTTCCGTTTTTGGCGAAAATTCTGCTATCCCGATTAATTCCAATAAATTGGCGTAATGCTTTTCAAGGGAAGTATGCCTTTTGTACTCCAATCTATGGTTATTAAAAAAAGAAAGCAGCCAGATAATTTCTCCCGAATATTTATAAAGAGTCGCTACTCTGTCGGGAATCAGGGCCCAAAAAGAAATTATATTATGAAAGGAACCGGGTATAAAATTAAAAGCCCAGTCGTATTTCTCTTTTCTCAACTTACTAAACAATCTAAATTTACTCCCTATTGTTTTATAATCATTGATTGATATTATCTCGTCCAAATGCGGGTTATTTATTAGAATATCCCTGCTCTTGGAAATAACGATCGCGGCAACCCAAGACGAGGGAAATTTCTTTTTAATTTCTCTGAAAACAGGCGTGGCGCAAACCAGGTCCCCGATCTTGCCGCCATGGATAATCAGAATCTTTGTTTTATGATTTTTTCCCTTCCTTAAAAAAATCCGGAAATACAAATAAGGAGCTGATAAATAAGTGGCGAAAATCCAAAAGAAATTATTAAAATAGGCTGAAATTTTCATCGACATCAAATTAAGCGGCTGATGATTTTTTGGTAAAATCTCGGGTTAAAAAAATAAAATCTGCCGAACTGACTTCTAAATTTAAAATGCCTTAAATAAAATCTGGCCCAAAAAGGAGAAAGCTCGGTTTCCACCCTGCCGGCATAATCTTCAATATTTCCCCAGGTAAATTTTTGGTTTTTTTGCAATTTTTCAAACAATTCGGTGCCGAAATATGGAATGGCTAAATTAAAATTTATAGCCTGAATTTTATTCTTCTCGAAGAGCCCTACGGTTTCTTTAATTGTGGCCCTGTTCTCTCCGGGAAGATTCAAAAGGCCGTAAGCACCGAGATGAACCTGATTCTCCCGGAGAATTTTTGCCACCCTCTCCAAGTCTTGAACGTTAATTCCTTTTTTGGCTTGATTTAATATCTTTTGAGAACCCGATTCAAGACCGATATTGATTCGGCGACAACCGGCTTTCTTCATAATCCCGACCAGCTCTTCTTCAATGTCGTTAAGCCGGGCATTGCATCCCCATTTAAACTTTAAGTTATTCTCTAAAATTAACTCGCAAATTTTTCTAACCCTTTCCTTATCAATCAAAAATTCCCAATCCTGGAAAAAAATGGATTCAATCCCAAATTTATCAATTAAGTATTTTATTTCTTGAATAACGTTTTCCGGACTCCTTGCGATATATTTACCCGGCATCATTATTTTCAGACAAAAAATGCAGCTGAAAGGACACCCCCGGGAAGTAAGCATAATACTGAAGGGTTGGGGTAAGTCTGGTTGGGTATACGAATATTTTTCCATGGGCAATAAATCATACGCCGGGAAGGGCAAAGAATCTAAATTCTCAATTCTAGGAGCTGGAGCATTATGAAAAATCTCATTATTTTCACGAAAAGATATGCCTGAAATTTTTCTTAAATCTCTGTTATTTTGAATGGCCTCAATTAAATTCGTCGTAGTCAATTCCGACTCTCCCCTGACAATGAATTTAACTTGGCATTTTTCAAACACCCAATCTGGCGTAGCGCTCCCGTGAGAGCCGATTAAAATAGTATTTTCGACTTGGGCCCTATCAATGATTTTAAAGACGGAGTCGATGTGAGAATTTGGGCATTCCCATCTATCTACCGGACTGGAGGTTAAAATTAAAATATCGGGACCGGCTTCCTTTATTTTCTTCACCGTCTCATCCGCATCGTAATCTAAAACGTTGGCATCTAAAAAAATAATCTCGTGTTTATCTCTCAAGAGGCTGGCGATGTAAGCCAAGCTTAAGGGCTGTCTTTTTCTAACTCTCATAAGAGACTTCTTTTTTCCGTAAATAGGAGGATTTAAAATAAAAATTTTCATATATTTAGCGGGGTTCGGCCTCCTGACTCACCTCATAAATTCTGGCAAACTGATTCCCCTCGCCCGCTGCCAATTTAAGTGTCAGGTCATTATTAGCCAAACATTTTTCTTCCAAGCCTTTGGGCCAATACTCGTTAGTATATAAATAACGGTAGTTTAAAGCTTTTAAGCCATCAGCCGAGCATTCTTTCAAAACCTTTTCATACCAAACTGTTTCAGGGATACGTTCTTCTATGCCGCGATGAAGCTTAGGGAACTGCTCGCCTATGTCATAAAAAAAGCCGGGAGCAAACCTGCCGGTATAAATGGTAAATCTTGAATTGTGCCAAAGGACTAATTCCCCTCCAAAAGTTAAAAAATGATCTTTGATGGCAGTATTCCTTTTAATCCAAGCAAACGCTTCGAATTCTACCGGATTTAGCTCAACTGGCTCCTCTAAAAGAGGATGGCCTGTTTCCAATTGAGGAAAAACCGGGGAAGCGACCAAATAGAATAATCCCTGGAAGATGACGCCTGAAATCAAAATAATTATCAATAATCTTTGCCATTTTTTCTGAAAAAACAAAAGTAACCATCCCAAAAATAAGCCGAAAATCAAATTCCAAAAAAGTGAAGTCAAAAAGTGAAGGCGCATAAAATCGCCCTGTGAAGAAGCGCCAGCCGTCACCACCAGCGGAAGGAAAAAAGAAACCAAGACAAGCAATATCAAAAATAAACCCAGTTGAAAGTATTTTTTAAGAACATAAAAAGCCGCCGGGATAATAAAAATTATCAACCATCCCCATCCCAAAAAAACGGTTGAGCTGAAAATCGGAATAAAAACATTTTCTTCAACAAATATTAATCCCCCAAAAAGATATTGCGGGGTAATTGAAAGGGAACGTTCCATGGGTAGAACGTCGCCCAAAAAAGCTTGTTTGATACTTTGGGTTAAAACTCCGCCCTGAAAAACGGCTACGGTAATCCCCAAAAATAATATTAAAAAAGAAATCTTTAAGCAGAATTTACCTTTTTCCCAATCTTTTTTTAAAATTGTGAAAATCAACGGGTAAATCAAAAAAACTGCACATAAAACTCCGAAAAATATTTCCGCGCTTAAGGCTAAAAAAGAAAATAGGATAGCGGCCAGGCAAGAGATTTTAAACCAATTCTTTTCATCATTGATCGCCCTAAAATATAAATAGCTAACCGCGATGGTTAAGGCAAAGCCGAGCATTACCCAAGCAAGTTGAAAAAGAGGGATAACGAGAACGCCGCGCATAACCCCGCCAAATATCATATCGTTCAAAAATTTAAATGGCGCTTCAACCGGCAGCTGAAGAATATATTTTTGGTATAAAGAAGATATCCCTCCTGCCCCGTAAAGGAAATTTAAATTACCCCCGAAAATCATTATCAAAGAAGCAAGATAGGCTTTAAAATCATTTTTACAAAAATCCCTTATCAGCAGAAAACCCAGCAAAAATACGAGTCCGATAAAAATGGCGTTCTGAAAATCGTAGCTGAACCAAACCGGCAAATCGGTAATTTTAGAGACAGCCGCTAAAAATAGCACGTAACCGTAGTGATATTGGGAGAGAAAATTAGGCGCAGATACTTCTTTCACCGGGAAATTTCCTTCAGCAACTGTAGCGGCCAGAGGAAGAGGAGAACCCATTTCGTCTGATGAGATATATCGCATTCCGGCTATTCCGACAAAAACCATAATCAAAAGGGCGGTGCCGAACAAAATTATTCTCCATTTTTTCTCAATCCCCCATGCTGTTTTTCCCTTCCCACCGTTTACGCGGAAAAGAAACCAGCTCAAAAATATAAAAATAACGCACAGCAAATAAAAATTAATCCTGATGTCAATGAAATAGGAAAAGGCGTTGAGAAAGAAAAGATAAATACTGTAGCCCAAGATGGCTGCCAGGGGGATCAGGGCTTCAATTCTTTTTTCATTAAGGATGAATCTCGCTGATTGCCAACCGAAAGCGAATAATATTGAACAAAATACGAATAATTTTAAGAGAATGAAAGCTATCATTTAATGGCTATGGCTTTCTTAAAACTGGTCACAAAATTAACTGCCTGAGAGAGATTATCAAAAAGATAATCCGGCTTAGCGTCACCATCCTGGCAACCTCGGCCGGTCTTTACTCCGATCGTCGTCATGCCGGCATTCCGGCCGCACAAAATATCCCTGAAAGAATCGCCGATGAAATAAGAATGTTTTAGATCAATATTGAAGTCTCTTTTCGCTTTTTTCACCAGGCCGATTTTCGGTTTACGGCACGAACACTTAATTTTATATTTCTGATTCTCTCCTTTATAACCCTTGTCGGGGTGATGCGGACAGAAATAAATGCCGTCAAGTTTCGCCCCTTTTTCGCCCAAGATGGTTTCCATCTTGCACTGGATTGCGGCAATATCATCTATCGAACGAAATCCCTTGGCCACGGCCGGCTGATTGGTAATAACAATGGCTAAAAATTCAGACTCATTTATTTTTTTAATGGCAGCGGCGCTCCAGGGAAAAAGCTTAAAGCTACCCGGACGAAAAATTTCATAAGAAGCTTGACTGATCGTGCCATCACGGTCAAAAAAAATAGCTCTTCTTTTATTTTCCCTGTTAAGCCGACTGATTTTGCCTTTTTGATAATCTTTCTGGACTTGAATTAATCTGGCCGAAGTGCCGATATCCTTAATATATTCGGCGGTCAGATAACCGTACATTTTTTCTTTTCGGACAATTTTGGGGAAAATGTCTTTACCGAAATCTGCTTTTACCCCTCGCTTAATATGCCGTAAAATCTTGGGCGACATAATATAGATGGCGGCGTTGACCAAATTCCTGAAATATTGATTAGAGGGATGGGGTTTGGGATGGAAAGCAATAATTTTCTGGTCTTTATCAATTTCCACCAAATCACTGTCTTCTAAATGCGAAGTCGGGTGTGATACTAGCGTGCAAGCGCTTTTTTTGTTTTTATGAAAAGCAATAACTCTTGTAAGATCTATGTCTAACATCTTATCTCCGTAGATAACCAGAAAATCGTCTTTTAGTTTATTGGCTATTTCTTTGATGCCGCCGGTGGTTCCCAAAGGCTCTTTTTCTTTGAAATAACTAATTTTCATTCCCCAATCTCGTCCGTCTTTGAAATATTTTTCAATAACCTCCGAAAGATAGTGGGTTAAAATAATAACCTCCTTGAGGCCGTATCTTTTTAATAGATTAATCTGATGTTCCAAAACGGGCAAACCGCCAATTTTTAACATTGGCTTGGGGGTGTTTAGGGTTTTTTTTCCCATTCTTTCCCCGCGGCCGCCGGCCAAAATAATCGCTTTCATACTAAAGTTTATATTCTTGGTTTCGGGCGTCGTCGTAAAACATTTTAACAGTTTCCAGCGAATAATCCTTTAAGTCTTTTCCGATTCTGTCCAGTTTTTTTAAGAAACCGGGCAGAACGGTAATAATGTCGCAATTCGCTTCTTCGGCCTGAAAAATATCAAAGACTTGGCGGGGACTCGCCCATAAAAGTTCTAAATTCTTAAAACCGCGGAGAAATTCTTTAGCCTCTTTCATAATAGGCACCGGATCTCTGCCGGTATCAGCGATCCTGCCAGCAAAAACCGAAACAATACCCGGGGCGGCTGAAGAAAAAGCGGGGGCAATATGTTTTACCTGATCCAGATCTAGGATAGCTGTAACGTTTATTTTTATTCCTTGGCTGGAAAGTTCCTTGATCAACTCGAAAGACGATTCGGCTTTAGTGTTTGTGATGGGGATTTTGACATAAATATTTTCTCCCAGCCTGTTGATTATTTTAGCTTGCCTCGCCATTTCCGGGAAATCGTCGGAAAAAACTTCAAGAGAAACCGGTTTATCTTTGATAGCCGCCAGTATTTCTTTGGCGAAGGCTTGATAGTCAATCACTCCAGCCTCTTTCATTAATGAGGGGTTGGTCGTAAAGCCCTTAACTAAGGGATTCTGATTAAATTCCAACATAGTTTGCTTATCGGCTCCGTCAGCAAAAATTTTAACCTTTAATTCTCCTATTTTTTTTACCATATTTATTTCTGATATTTTTTTTCTTAACGCCAAACAAACTAAATGACTTAAGGTAGGGTGAAGGGATTCCACCAGGGGCGTTCCGAAGGGCTCGGAATTAATCGGGACAGTAATACAAACGTCGCTCATCTCTTTCATTTTACCTCCCTCAAAACCGCTAAAACCGATCACCTTGGCTCCTTTTTCTTTGGCGAAGGCCATCGCTTGGACCAGGTTTTGCGACCATGGACCCGCTTCACCTGCTCCCGAGCCTCCATGAACCGAAAAACCGATCAAAACATCTCCTTGACCCAGCCAGTTTTGCAACTGACCCTTAAACACGCTGCCCCAGCCGCTGTCATTAGTCCAAGCAGAAACCAAGGGGATGTTGTCAACCAACGAGATGGTTTTTAACCCCTTTTTACCGGGCACAATCGTGGATTTGGCCAAATCGCAAGCAAGGTGGGTGGCGGTTGAAGCAGAACCACCACAACCCATAATATAAACAATTCGTTCGTTTTTCCACGCCGTAAAAAGAAGCTCAACAATTTCGTTGATTTTCTCTTTATCAATCTCTTTGATAATTCTCTCTAGTTCGGAGAAGTAATTTTTTATAACCTCATCCATAATATATTACAATACAACATTTAAATAAAATTGGCAATAACCTTTATGCCGTCAAAATCGAAACGAAAATACTCTCCTCTTAGCCCTTCGGCCGCCATCGCCTTTTTTAAATCCTCCTTTTTATCTTCACAATAAAAAACAAAGAAGCCTCCGCCGCCAGCCCCCATCAATTTGCCACCCATGGCCCCAGCCTTTTTGGCTATTTCATACCAGCGATTAATTTGGGAATTTGAGGTGCCGTCCCTTTCCATTTTTTTCTGCCAATGAAGGTCTAATAATTTCCCGAATTCCGAAAAATTATTTTGGGCTAAAGCTATTTTGATATCCTGGCCTATTTTCCTGACCTGATGGAGATTATCAATGGCTTGAGCTTGAGTTTTTAATACTGGACCGGACTCCCTTCTGATGCCGGTATAAAACATTAAAAGATTGTTCTCTAATTTTCTGACGATTTCCGGAGAAAAGATTTGGGGATAGAGCGGTGTTACCGCCACCTCACCGTTTTTATTTGCCGAAAAAGAGGTAATACCGCCAAAAGCCGCGATATATTCGTCTTGTTTGCCCGACGGTTCTTTAAGTAAATTCATGGCGATGTGGCAGGCCTGTTCAGCGATTTGTTTTCGGGGTGGAATATCGTTGCTCAAAAAAGCGTGCAGGGCTGTAAGCAGGGCGACCGTAAAGCTTCCCGACGTGCCCAAACCGGTATTTGAAGGAACATCGGCAATGGAAACAATCTCGATGCCTCCTTTTATCCCCAATAATTTAAGAGCTTCTCTAACGATAGGGTGTTGGACCTGCTCGGGGCTTGCTACCTCTTCGGTTTTGGAATAACTTATTCTTAAAGAATCATCGAACCTTTTATTGACGATGATGTAAATATATTTATTAATTGCGGCCGAAATCCATTCTCCGCCGAACTGAGAGTAATAAGAGGGCAGGTCGGTACCCCCTCCGCCGATCGGTATTCTTAGTGGCGCTCGAACAATAATCATATTTTGTTTTTAATATAACCCATCTCTTTTAGCAAGTCTCTGATTGATCTTCTGACGGCTTCTTTTGAGATTAATTTTGGCTCCCAGCCTAATTGATTTATCTTTTCAGTATTTATCCTGACTTTCGGCACATCGCCTTTCCAACCCCTGGGGCTAGTGCCAAAATGCATTTTCACGTTTTTTAAGCCCATCTCGTTAATTGTTATCTTAGCGATTGTTTTAACATCAACAAAAGTATCTGACGCTAAATTAAATAAATTAACTTTATCGTTTGATTTTTCAATCGCTAAAATTATGGCATTGATTAAATCGTCGACGTAAAGATAGGATTTGCTTTGGCTGCCGTCACCGAGAATTTGTAAGTTTTTGGGGTCGTTTTTTAATTTTCTTATAAAATCATAACCTACGCCATGGGTCTGGCGGCGGCCCACAATATTGGCTGGCCGGAAAATCCACGACTGCATGCCATACATATTGCAGTAAGCTGAAATCAGGGCTTCAGCCGCTAATTTACTGGCGCCATACATTGAAACTGGCAGTAGGGGGCCAAAATTCTCTTTGGTGTATTTTGTTCCTTGGTCCCCGTAAACTCCGCTCCCTGAAGTATAGACAATCTTTTTGATATTATTCTGCCTCATTGCTTCTAAAACATTAAAGGTGGTAATAATTCCCTGGTCTAAATCCAACTTCGGGTATTTCTCGCTCTTAGCGATGTCGGGATTAGAAGCTAAATGGAAAACAAAATTATGGTTTTTTATCGCTTTTTTAAGTTTTTCGAAATCAAGCAGATCTTCCCCGTTTCTTATATCGTATACGGCGATCTGGTTTTGTTTGCCCAACCTTTCGACCAAATTGCTCCCTATAAAACCGGCTCCTCCGGTAATGAAAATTTTCTTTTTATTTAACATATTTTTCCACCGATATTAAAACTGATGAACACTGCCATTTTAATATGGGCAAACGTTCCATAACCTCGCTTATCCAGACAGCCGGTTTTGTGAAAATAAGCGGGGTAAATGAGAAAACGGCCAAAAATGGCTTAAGGTGAATCTTTCTTATTTCGGGGTGAGTAAAAAAAGAAATATATTGCCTTGGCGTATAAGATAACTCGTGAACCATTTTGTATCTGGGAGTTTTTTCAAGTAGTTTCCTGATTAAGCATGAGCCGTTAGCTTCAATTAAAAAAACTTCTTTCTTGGCTACTCTGATCATTTCCAAAGCCATTTTGCGGGGATTATAGACATGATGCATGGCGTCAAAACAACAAACAACATCAAAAAAATTATCTTCAAATTCTAATTTCTCAGCATCCATCTTAAGCGCCTCAATACCTTTTTCTTTCAACCTTTTAACCCCCTCATCCGATATTTCAGTGGCAACATATTTTCTACAGTTTAATTTTTCCATAATCAATTTGGTCAAATAACCATCGCCAGCTCCCACCTCTAAAATGGTGGGGTTTTTATCTCTAAAATATTCGGTAAATAAAGATGCATATTTGGGCACTTTATACCTCAAACTGATCTCGCCTTCCCAGATTTGGTGGAAATTATTTCCTCGATAGAATTGATCGTAAGAATCGACCATTCTTTTTTGCCGTTCTGTTTCTACCATATATTTACCTTAAATTCTGAAAGGCTTTAAAACCTTGTCTTACTTTCAGAAAATATTTGAATCCCTGCAACGGAGGAACGCCCATAAATCTCATCTCTAAGTAGCTATCGTACATTCGGCTCCTGCCGAACCTCCCGATGGGGAAAAAAGATAAAAATCTGAATAGCGGTTCCAAAAAGGGAAACTTTAGCATGATATTAAAAAATGCCGATAATCTGATCATTCTTTCCATATCGGGAGAATGAATCGCCACATCTTCTAATCTGGTGGGATTAAAATTATCTATTTCGGGAGCATGATCGATATAATTATTTTCCATCAACCAATCTATGATGGGTTGTTTTTTAGCCATATTATAAAGGGCGGCTCTGACGACATCGCTATTTAATTTTCTGGCAAAATGCAATGTTGCAAAAGCGTCTTTAATGGTTTCTCCGGGCAGATTTAACATTATGGCAGCAATGTGTTTTATCTTGTATTTTTTAAACAATTTTGAAGCTTTTTCAAAGTCTTCATTTTTTAAATGCTTGTTTAAAATTTTATTGCGAACGTTTTCGTTATGCGTCTCCAAGCCGTAAGTTACTCCGACGCAACCGGCTTCATGCATCATTTTTACCACTTCTTCATTAAGCATATTATCCACCCTCACAGTACAAGACCACGGGAGTCCTATTTCTTTGGCGTAACGTTCACAAAATTCTTTAAACCACTCTTGGTAAAAATTAAAATTGTCATCGTGGAAATGAATTCTTTTAACCGTAGAAATCTTCTGCACCTCTTTTATTTCCAGAAAAACCCTATCGACGCTTTTCTTTCTCAAATAATTACCCTTTCCTTTATATACCTCTTTTAAGAACATGGCATTATAGCAAAAACTGCATTGGAATGGGCAGCCATATCCGGTAATGAATCTTTTCAGCGGCAAATCTCTGACAATGGGATATTTTAAATACTGAGACCTATCGGGCAAGGGAAGAGAATCCAAATTCTCTATAAGCGGCCTGATTTCATTCCTGAAAATCTGGCCATCTTTTTTTACCCAGAGGTTCTTAATCTGAGAATAATCCCCTCTATTTTTAAGGGCGTCCAAGAGCTCAATCAAAGCCTCCTCCCCGTCTCCTCGGCAGATGATATCAACGCAATCTTCTTTAATGCTTTCCTCCGGGAATAAGGTGACATGCGGCCCGCCAAATACGGTGAGCGCTCTCATATGCTTTCGAAGATATCTGGCCAGCCCAAAGCTGATATGATGTATGCCCGTACAGACTGAAAAACTAAGCAAGTCGGGGTTGAATTGTTTAACGCTCTCGATGATATCTTTCTCTTCGGAAATAATAAATAATTTATAATCGTGGTTCTTGGCTTTTAAAGCGCCCATTAAATTAGCCAAACCCAAGGATTCATAAAATAAACTGTAATCAAATAAAGCGACTCTCATAAAAATGTCTTCCTATTTTTGAATTTCTTTTCCCTAAAGCTGTTTCCAATGTAATTCAGTACTGTTTTAAAATCTCCACTCAAGATCATATTGTAATCATTGAATGATGTAAAAGAATAACAGCTTTGGCATTGATGGCTTAGGGTATTTTCAAACGCTTTCTTAAATCCCACTTCCATAAAATTTAATGGCGCAAACATGGGATTGCTTACCAAAGAAGAACAAGGATAAACCAACCCGTCGTAATCTACGATACACATAAATTTTCCAGCATAGCAGGGAATATGGGCGGGGCTCAACTTTTTAATTGCGGTGGTATAAAGCTCTTGATAATCTGGCCACTGGAGTACGTAACGAAGTGCGTTATAAGACATTGATATGGGATAACCTTGTTTTTTATATTTAATCAGATTATTAAACAAATGTCTGATATCTTGAGAATCCGGCAAAAGGGGAAAAGCGCCTTGAAGAAAGGGCAGTAAAAACTCTGCCATGCAGCCATATTTCTTTGCCACCTCCAAAACAGATGGAATTGTCTGTATATTATCTTTAGATATCAGGGTGCTGGTGTGTACCGCCACTCCATTTTCTTTAGCGGCTTTGATGGCTTCAATGACTTTCCTATACGAACCCGCTCCCTTTCTCTTATCATGAATCTCTTCATTGCCATCTATGCTGATACAGACGGTGGTCAGTTTTTTTACAACATCCATCATATCTTTGACAAGGTGGCCGTTGGTATTCATGTTGGTCAGAATACGATTCTTTCTCATGTGGCCCACAATCTTTCCGATGTCTTTTCTAACCAACGGCTCGCCGCCGCCAATATTAATTCTTTTCGTACCCAAACTTTTTAATTCATTGACCAGGTCAATCCATTTTTCGGTAGGTATGTCTTGAGCTATTTGTTTTTTCGGATAAGAGCCGTAGCAATACTCACATTTAAGATTGCACCTATTGGTTATATTTATGTGGGCAACCAGCGGCTTAGGCTTTGAGTATCGGGATAATAATAAACTTTCCATGAATAGCGCTTTGTCTATGAATTCCATATTTTTTGTTTAAAAACTTTAAACTTTATTATTTTTTTAATCTGGAAAAAATAGTATTTAAGATAGTTGATTGCGGAATAGTCGTGCCTCGCCAAAGATACGTAGTGGTCGGCCAAAAATATCACAAATTTTCTCGGCAGATACTTAAAATATCTTTGCAGGCTATGATCCAGAATAAAATTAATGACAAACTTCGGAAGAACCGGCATTATTCTGAAAAGAATTTGGTAATTTTTAAAAGTATTTTTTAATTTTTCATCTCTCAACGATCCCTGCTCCGTCTGATAAGTAGGCTCGTTGCCCTTTTCTATGCTTGCTATGTCTTTTTCTCCTATTAAGCCCGCTTTTTGGGCTATTTGCACCATGTCTGTTTTTGGAAAATAAGTCAACCAAAAAACCGTAATTCTAGAACACGACTTAAGCGTGGCATATATCCTTGCGGCTTCTATTTGCTCTTTCTCGGTTTCGTAAGGAAGCCCGAAAATATGGTCTATAGAATAATTAACCTTATATTTATCTAGCGCCGCAAAGCAAGCCATAATCTGCTTGTTCGTTTCAAAACGCTTTAAAATTTCGTTTCTTGTTTTTTGATTCATCGATTGTATGCCCAGCTGCACTCGATGAACTTTGGCTTCTTTTAAAGCCTTGGCGATATCATTATCCATGCATAAAGGATGGCTCAGAATCCTGAAAGGCAGGCCTATTTCTTGCTTATATCTTTTCAAAAAATCCAAAGTCCATTGCTTACCGACCGTGAATATATTATCCTTAAAATCCACCTCTTTAAACCCATACCTTTCTTTCATGATTTTTAATTCTTTGATGATATTGTCGATACTCTTTCTTCTTAAATGCTGGCCCTGGCCTTCGTCAAATTTTCTTAAAAAATTATGCTCACAGTAAGTGCAACTATAAGGACATCCCTTTTGCGTGACGGTCAAATAATGATTTTTCATTACCAATTCTTTTTCAAAAAGCTCTTTGTCGTATAGAGGCAGCTTATCTAAATCCTGAAGAGGCCTCAATTCATTTTTTATTATTTGCCCGTCTTTTTTAAACCAGATGTTTTTTATGCCATAATCTACTTTTCCTTTCTCAATTGAATTAACGAGTTCCAGCAGGGGCTGCTCTCCCTCTCCCAGGCAAACCACATCAACGCAGTCTTCTTTCAAAACCGTTTCCGGGCAGGCGGTTGGGAAAACGCCCCCAAAAATTACCGGCACATTTATGCTTTTTTTGATTTCCCGAGCCATATAAAGAGCCCACTTAAAATTATCCACAAAAACATTAACTCCGACCAAATCTGGCTTTGAGTTAATGATTTTTTTTATTAATTCTTTTTTGACATCAAATAATCTGGCTAAAAAGTCGATCTTATAATAAGTTTTATCGTCAAATAATGACGGGTCATAAGCTAAAGATACATCATGACCCGCTTCCTTTAACACGGCCGAGAGCGCCTCTATGCCCAAATTTTCAGCTCCCATAGCTAAAAAGGTTATTTTCATATGGCTTAATATTATGATATTTTGCCGGTTTTGGCAAACTTATTATTTATGGACCGGCGCAGGCTCGACAAGCTCACGAAAGCGGACTATACTTAAAATTAGTCCTATGTTTTCTGCCGAAGAAAATAAAATATCCAAATTCTCGGTTATTAAAGAGCTCTGCGGTTTTTTAATGATCCGTAAAAAATGGTGGCTGATCCCGCTGGCGGTTCTTTTGATAATATTTGGCGCGTTGATCGTTTTTGTTGAAGGTTCGGCCTTAGCTCCGTTTATTTACACCATATTCTGAAATAACGACCTCCATGAATATTCTCGGCATTTCGGCATTTTATCATGACAGTGCCGCCGCTTTAATTAGAGACGGCGAAATTATTGCTGCTTGCCAAGAGGAAAGATTTACCAGAAAAAAGCATGATTTTGGCTTTCCCTGGAATGCCATCGAGTATTGCTTAAAAGAAGGCAAAATTAAATCCCGGGATTTAGATTGCGTTGCTTTTTACGAAAAACCTTTTTTGAAGTTTGAAAGGATTTTGGAAACCTATTTAACTTCGGCCCCTTTCGGCGTCAGATCTTTTCTTAAGGCGATGCCTTTGTGGACAAAACAGAAAATCTGGACGAAAATCTTGATTCAAAATAAACTCAGTGGGTTCGCGGGCAAAATTTTATTCTCCGAACACCATCTCTCCCACGCTGCCTCTGCCTTTTATCCCTCACCCTTTGCCCGGTCGGCAATTATCACCGCCGATGCGGTCGGAGAATGGGCCACCGCCAGCATCGGCCGGGGCGAAAAAAACAAGATTGAGATATTGGAAGAAATAAACTTTCCCCATTCTTTGGGGATGCTTTATTCTGCTTTCACCTATTTCACCGGCTTTAAGGTCAATTCTGCCGAATACAAGGTTATGGGCTTGGCTCCCTATGGCCAACCCAAATATGTCCGGGTTATTTTAGATAATTTAATTGACCTGAAGGAAGACGGCTCTTTTAAACTGAATATGAAATACTTCGATTTTGCCGCAGGAGCAACCATGACCAATGAAAAATTTAATAAACTATTTGGCGGACCTCCCCGAAGCCAAGAAGGTCCTCTGACTCAACGAGAAATGGATTTAGCCCGCTCTCTTCAGGAAGTAATCGAAATGGCAATGCTAAGGATGGCTGGGCACGCGAAGAAAATTACCGGCTCCGAATACCTTTGTCTGGCCGGAGGGGTAGCTTTAAACTGCGCAGCCAACGGAAAAATTCTTAGAGAAAACATTTTTAAAGACATCTGGATTCAACCCGCTTCCGGCGATGCCGGCGGAGCCCTGGGAGCGGCCCTGGCCGTCTGGTATCAATATTTGGGAAAGGAAAGAATGGCGGGCGGAAAAGATGATTTCCAAAAAGGCTCTTATTTGGGGCCGGAATTCGGCGACGGAGAAGTTTTAGAGTTTTTGGAGAAACACAACATCCCTCATGCTAAATTATCAGAAGAAGAAATCATTAAAAAAACAGCGGAATTGATGCAAGAAGGCAATGTCATCGGCTGGTTCCAGGGAAGAATGGAGTTCGGACCTCGAGCCCTGGGATCCAGAAGCATTCTGGGCGACGCTCGTTCTCCCGAAATGCAAAAGAAAATGAATTTAAAGATTAAATTCCGGGAATCATTCAGGCCCTTTGCCCCTTCGGTCATGGCCGAAGAAGCCCCGAACTTCTTTGAGATTGACGGGCCGAGTCCCTACATGCTTTTGACGGCTTATGTCAGGCAAGGAATAAGAAAAGAAATAACTGCGGAGGAGGAAAAACGGTCCGGCCTCGATAAATTAAACACGGTTCGTTCCGAAATTCCGGCAGTCACTCACCTTGATTATTCGGCGCGGCTCCAAACCGTTGATAAAAACACCAATCCGAAATACTGGAAATTAATAAAAGCTTTCCGGGATTTAACCGGCTGCCCGGTCATTGTTAACACCTCTTTTAATGTAAGGGGGGAACCGATCGTCTGCACCCCCATGGATGCCTATAAATGTTTTATGAGAACCGAAATGGATTATTTGGCGATAGGCAATTTTTTATTAAGCAAAAAGAACCAATCGGCGTTGCACGACGATATGAATTGGCAGGATATATTTGAACTGGATTAAAAACGTGAGCGGTTTAAACCAAGCTGAAAATTTAACGCACATGATTGACCACGCCGATATTTTTATTTGTCCTGCCTGCGGAGGAGAGGGAGAGTTAAAAATAATCGATGATAATATAGAATGTCCGGGGTGCCGCAACCGTTATCGGGTTGAAGACGGTATTCCGCTTCTTTTTTGGCCAAACGAATGGAATCCCACGAGGGAAGATGTTACCGATAAAATAAAGTCATTTTACGAAAAAACGCCTTTCCCGAATTATGAAGATTTTGAGGATGTAGGAAGCCTTATCCAAAAAGCCAAGACGGGGATTTTTGCCCGATTGCTAAACGAACAGATTCCCTTTAATATAAGGGTATTGGAAGCAGGATGCGGCACGGGCCAGCTCAGCAATTTTTTGGGGACCTCCCACAGGCATGTTTTCGGTACCGACATCTGTCTCAATGCGCTGAAATTAGGCCAGAATTTTAAGATAAAAAATGGCTTGGAAAGAGTGGGCTTCTATCAAATGAATTTATTCAGGCCGATTTTTAGAAGAGAAAGCTTCCACCTGGTAATTTGCAACGGAGTTTTACATCATACCAGCGATCCCTATTTGGGATTCGAATCATTGGCTAAGCTGGTAAAGAAAGACGGATATATTATTATCGGTCTTTACAATCGATACGGCAGGTTTATTGCCGACGTCCGCCATTTTATGTTTAATGTATTCGGAGACCGCTTTAAATTTTTAGACCCTCGTTTGAGAAATAAAGGCATTAATGATATCAGAAAATCTACCTGGTTTATGGACCAATATAAGAATCCCCACGAATCTAAACATAGCGTGGGAGAGGTTTTAAAATGGTTTGACCAGACCGGGTTCGAATTTATCAACAGCATACCAAAAACGAAAGTTTTTACGGATTTATCTGAACAAGAAAAATTGTTCAGGCCCAATCCCCGCGGGAATCGTCTTGACCATTTCCTGATTCAGTTTCGGTTGATGCTTACGGGAGGCCGGGAAGGAGGATTTTTTTTAATGATCGGCCGAAAGCAATCAAACAATAATAAAAATGGATAAATCAAAATTTGGAAATAAAAAAGAGTGGCGGAAGTTTGGAATCGGCTTGGCGGTTATGCTTTGCTCAATCGGGACCCTGCAATTCATTTTTGACAAGGATTTGTATCCGTATTTTTATTTTGCGGCCGCAATGATTTTTTCGGCCAGTCTGATATTTCCGGCGTTGCTTTACCCCGTTTTCGTTGTATTTTGCCGCGTTGGGGTTGGCTTGGGTCTATTTACCACCAAACTGGTGTTAATTCTGCTTTTCTATTTTTTATTCGCGCCCCTTGGATTTTTGTTAAAGATGACCGGAAAAGATTTTCTGGATTTAAAATTAAATAAGGCGGCCGACACCTATTGGAAAAAAAGAAAAACCGCTGAATTCGATAAAAAGAGTTATGAAAATCAATTTTAGAAAGTTCAGAGATTATTACAAATTGACCGCCATCATGCTGTTGAATATTTGCCTGCTGTTTATATTGGTTAATATTCTCGGCTTCGTCGGTATCAATATCAGAGAAAATTACTTCAAACAAAAGACCGTTATCGCTGAAAAATACGGAGAGGCGGCTCTGGAACGGGTTTATCCCGGGTTGACCGCCCGAGAGATAGCCGAAATCCAAAGAGAAAGCTGGAGTAATGTGTATCTCTATGAACCTTTTACTCAATTTAAAGAAAGACCCACTTCCGGCAACTACGTTAACGTGGCTGAAGCGGGCTTCAGAATTACAAAAAATCAAGGGCCGTGGCCTCCCGATCCGGAAAACTTCAACGTCTTCCTTTTCGGCGGATCTACGACATTTGGCTACGGATTGCCCGATAATCAAACTATCGCTTCCTATTTGCAGGATTATCTTTCGCAGGTGAAGGAAGAGAGGGTGGCAGTGTATAATTTCGGCCGGGGCGCTTACTTTTCTACCCAGGAAAGGATTTTTTTTGAACAATTGCTAACTTCCGGCCACATTCCCGATCTGGCTATATTTATTGACGGATTGAATGAATTTTATTTTAACCAACCGCTGTTTACTAAACATTTGGAACAATTCCAACGATTCAACGGAGAACCCCTTGGGGCTCTGAAATTTTACGGTTCAATGGAAATAAAAAAACTTCCGATTACCAGGCTTGCCCGATTTTTTGGAGATTTGATTATCAAGAAAGAAGAATTAAGCGAGAAAGTAGCATACAACGACCCTTCTGTAATCAACCAATTAATTAATCGTTATCTTGAAAATAAGAAGATCATTGAGGCCGCAGCGGCAGTTTATGAGGTAGCGCCCATTTTTGTCTGGCAGCCCGCTCCGAATTATAAATACGACCTGCAATATCATCTCTTTGCGGGCAATGGGGATTTTGACGCTAACAATTATATAGAGTACGGATATCCTCAGATAGCAGAGATGTATGAAAAGGGATTGCTGGGAGATAATTTTTTCTGGCGCGCGGACATCCAAGAAGGAATCAAAGAGCCCCTTTATGTCGACAAGGTTCATTATACTGCCGGGATGTCCCAAAAATTAGCAAAAATAATCGTTGATTTATTATATAACGGAGCCGACTAAAATGTTAGATATTTTGTTATTGGCGCCTTCGGACGTAGCGGCCTTTGGTAAAATAGATGTAAAAAAAATTGACGCCGACCTCTTTCCGCTGGGGATAGCTTATATCGCCGGATTTTGCAGGAAAAAAGGATATTCCGTCGACGTGGTGGACCTTAGATTATTTGGCGATGAGTGGGAGCAAAAGCTTAAAAATAAAATTATTTCAGAAAAACCGCGTTACGTCGGCCTAAGCTGCGTGACTCCCCTAATCCGGGAATGTCAAACTATCGCCTCTTACGTCAAAACCATCGATAAAAATATCAAAATCATTGTGGGCGGTCCGCACCCCACCGTCCTTCCCGAAGAAACGGCCAAATTGGCTGAATTTGACATCATCGTCATAGGAGAAGGCGAATTTACGGTTGCTGAAATATTAAAGAACGGCGACTTGGGCAAGATTAAGGGAATAATTTATAAAGAAAGCGGTAAATTAATCAAAACGGAACCAAGGGAAATCAACATGGACTTAGATCAGCTTCCCTGGCCGACCTACGACCTGATTCCTATTAATAATTATATCAATCCTTTCTTCGGAAAATCAGTAATTATAGCTACGGGCAGGGGCTGTCCGTTTAAGTGTATTTTCTGCCCCTCTAATTTGATTGGCGGGGGGAAATACAGATTAAGAAACGTGAAGAATGTGGTGGATGAAATGGAGTTTTTATATAAAAAATATGGCATTAAAGGATTTATGATAATGGATGAGACGTTTACATTATATCCCGATCGCGTAGTTGAAATTTGCGATGAAATAATCAAAAGAAAAATAAAAATAAAATGGGCCTGCGACACCCGGGTCAATACCGTTTCGGAGGGACTTTTAAGAAAAATGAAGGAAGCGGGATTTCGATTGATCAAATTCGGGATAGAATCCGGAGACGATGAAATTTTAAAAATAATAAAAAAGGGCATCACCGTAGCTCTGGTTAAAAAAGCCGTGAAACTCGCCAAAAAGGCAGGTCTAGAAGTCCACGGTTTTTTCATTATCGGCCACCCCTACGATACCGAAGAAACAATTTTAAAAACCATCGGCCTTGCAAAAGAGTTGCCCTTGGATTTCGCGCAGTTCTCCATTATGGTCCCCTTCCCCGGCACGGAAATTTACAATATGGCAAAACAAGGCAGGGGCATCACTCTTTTATCGGATGATTGGAATAATTTTAAAAAATACGGAAAACCGATTATTGAGCTTCCTACGGTTTCAAGGGAAGAACTTGAGAAATTTCATGCCATAGCTTATAAACAATTTTATTTCAGACCTTCTTATATCATCAAAAGGTTCTTCAAAACAAAGCCGACCGAATATCTAAATTTATTCAATAAGGCCTTGGCATTGTTTAATTTCATGAAACAATCTAAAATCTGATAACTGAAATGTTATTATTATCAAAATTGAATACGGGACTGCGCATGATTCCTGCCATTTTAAAGGCTAAATACATTAAACCGGTGCCTATTTTTTGCCAATGGGAAATTACCTACAATTGCAATATGGATTGCCAATTTTGCATGCCGAAAAGAAACATCGCGTTAAAAAAGAGATCCCCCGAATTAACCACAAAAGAAGCGATTGATATCATACGACAACTTGCAGACCTGGGAACCAAGATACTAAATTTCTCCGGCGGAGAACCAACCTTAAGAAAAGATTTGCCCATCCTTATTAACGAGGCTAAAAAAAGAAAGATGGCCGTGTTTTTCAGTACCAACGGTTCAACGCTTAAAGACACGGCAAAAAATCTTTGGGAAGCCGATATGATCAGGGTCAGCATAGACGGTCCCAAAGAAATTCACGATAAAATCAGAAGACACCCGGGGGCTTTCGATAAGGCCGTAGCCGGGATAAAAATATTAAAAAAATACGGGAAAAAACCGATGATTGTAACAGCCGTAAGCAACTTAATGGAATTCAAAGATTTGATATGTATGGCGGAACTGGCAAAATCACTGGAAGTCCAAATTGATTTTTCAATGGTGGGAATTTCTCTTCCGGCTACTATCATAAACCCTCAAAAATCAGATTTAATGAAAGAACAGACACAACTTGTTTCAAATGTAAACTGGTTTATTGAAAGTATCGCCAAGTTAAAAAAAATGTACGGAAAAACGATCGCGAATCCCAGTATTTATCTTGAAATGCTTAAAAAGGGAAGTTTGGCTAATTTTGGTTGTAAGGCCCTGACCGCCAATATCTCAATCAAACCCAATGGGGCTGTAGGGTTTCCTTGCGATAATTATACAATGGGATTAGCCCAAGGAAATTTAAGAGATATCTATTTCGGTAAAAAAGTCAGCGAGGCAAGGAAGTTAACTGGAAAATTTTGGTTTTGTCATCTCTGCTACAGCAGGTGCAATGGTTTTTCAACTATGCTTCTTAAAACAAAACACCTATTGAGCATATTAAAATCTTATAAAAGTTTTTAGTTTCTTAATATTAATATGGTAGCTTCGGGAGGACAAAATAATCTTATGGGCATTGTTTTATTTGCGCCCAATCCCCCGCTGACATGTAAATAATAACCGTGATAATTATACAAACCCTTATTGTATGCTCGCTGAAAAGAAGACAAGGCAACAAGAGGCCCGATCGATGGGAAGCGTATTTGACCGCCGTGCGTATGCCCGGAAAGCGCTAAATTTATTTTAATATTGCCTAATTCTTTTAGTAAATCCGGTATATGACTCAATAAGACAACGTACTCCTCTGGCGAAATATTTGAAAATAGCCCTTTCAGGGGTATTATTTTTTTTGAAAATCTGTTTGTATTTTTATATCTATCAAGGCCGAAAGGCGCGTCTACGCCAATAATCGTTAAGGGCACCGAGTTAATATTTATCGTTTTCTTCTCATTGATCAAAATTTGAATGCCGTTTTCTTTTAATCTGCGCCGAAGGAGTTCCAAATTATTTTTCTTAGGCTCGCTCATGAGGCGGAAAAAAAACGAGTGCAATATATTAAAATCAAATCTATCATGATTGCCGAGACAGGCCCAAATGCCGAATTGGGGGGAAAGTTTTTTCAGATATTTAACGCACCACTCGATTCCGTCATTATTATCTATTAAATCGCCGGTTATCAGGACGAGATCGCTTCTAATCTTTTTTAATTTTTCAAAATAACGTTCTATTTTCCTATTTCTCCCGGCGAGATGTAAATCAGATATATGAAGAATGCGAAGTCCGTCTAATTTTGAAAAAACATCGCTTAATTTTATATTTATTTCGTTAAGTCTCATATTTTAGGAGATATTCTTGCTAAAACCTCCCCTTTATCCTAAATTCGCGCAAGGCGTTAATAAGTTCTTCGCTTTTTCCTTGACCAAGCAAAATAAGCAATTTGAATGAATCTAAGGGATGTAAAATTGAGAATTTTATTACATCGAATAAAAAAGAAGGCTGCTTAATATATCCCGCTACTGTTTTTTTTAAATTATCTTCTAGCAGATTATTGTATATCTTGTGCAATTCTCCAGGAGTAAAATTCATAGTAAACTTGGGAGTTGCGTTACTCTCCCAGCTCAAATCATCGCTCCTTAAATCCAGCCATTTGTTTTCAAGAGTCTGTTGATAAAGCCCGGTCCCCGGATAGGGAGTCGTAAAGAAAAGACCGATATAGTCCGGTTTTATTTCTTTAAGCAGTTCTTTTGTTTTTTGAATGTCTTCCATGGTTTCATACGGCGTTCCTATCATAAAAGTCGCCAGCGATCTCAATTTATATTTTTTACAAATTTTAAAAGCTTTTTTACTTTGCTCCACAGTAATCCCCTTTTTAAGATAATTCAGAATGTTTTGTGAGCCTGATTCTACGCCAAAATCAACCTGCAGACAGCCCGCCCCTTTTAATGCCGCCGCTTGAGTTTCATTAAAGAAATTTACCCGGGCCTGACAGCCCCATTTTAAGTTCAGGCCTGATTCTCTTAACTTCCTGCAAAATTCCACAACTCTCTCCGTTTTTACCGTAAAAGTATCGTCTAAAATATCAAATCCTTCGATCTTATATTTTTCGCTCAAAAACTTTAATTCTTCGATCACATCATCAATGTTCCTTTCTCTCACCCCGTAACCATGGGTAAGGGAACTCGCACAAAACGTACACCTCCCCGGGCAGCCTCTTGAGGTAAATACCCAGCCATTTCTCAGCCAATAGCCCCTGATAGAATAATTTCGGGCCAAATAACGGTCCATGTTAATCAGATTGTAGGCCGGGAACGGTATCTTGTTTACATCCTCATAATTGGTTTTGGCGTTTATCCTGATCTTATTATCCGAATCCCTGTAAGCTATCCCGTCTATGCTCTCTTTTTTGATTTTGCCCTGATAATAATCAATAACCCTCAAAATAGTGCCCTCGCCTTCTCCTAAAATGACGATGCCTGCTCCGGCATTCAACATATCTTCCGGCAAGGCGGTGGCATGCGGTCCTCCGATTACGAGCGGTATCTCTTTTCTTATTTTCTTAAATGATGAAATTAATTTCCTGACAATCTTCACATGGGCCGTCATGCAGGCGATGCAAATCAGATCCGGTTTTTTGCCGATAATTTTTTCAACCAGCCCCTCCCTCTCGGGATCAAAATTTTCATTATTATAGGAATCGAATTCGATGATTTCAACCTTATGATTTGCCCTTTCTAAAACCGCCGCCAAATAAAGCAGACCGAGCGGAGGCGAGAATCCAATCTGGGGATTTATTAAAATTATATTGGCTCTCATTTTTTAGTAATCCTGTTTAGGTAATTGAACATGTAGCTTAAAACCATATCCGGGTGGCGGACAATGAAATATCCGTATCTCTGTAAAAATATTTTGGGGTTTCTAAGAACAAAGTTAAGATTCAGCAGAAGCGTCTCTTTGATATATATCTTTTCCAAATCTCTCTGGGAAAATTCTTCTGTTTCGATATTGGCGCTGGTAAACTCAAACTCCTTAAAGCTGAAATCCTTTACCAGGTATCCTTTCTCCCGGCATT
>MHMH01000022.1 GCA_001819335.1 Candidatus Nealsonbacteria bacterium RIFCSPLOWO2_01_FULL_43_32
CTCTTCAAAAATTAACAACAGCAGAGTTAAATAATCAATTAACTAACCGGGAAACCGCGGAGAGACAGTGTGTCTAAAAAATGGGTACTTGACATCCGCAGCTTTCCGAGATAATCAAAATTTTGAAAAGTTCCGGAGTTCGAACACGACTCTCGACTAATACAACCATTCTTACGAAAGAGAAATCTTTTGAGTTAATGGGGGCGGGTTTGGACTATATCGTATTTTCGGTGGATGGGAATACCAAAGAAACCTATGAAAAAATCAGAAGGGGAGGCATTTTTGAGGAAGTCGAAAATAACATTTTAAATTTCCTTAAAATAAAAAAAGATGAAAATTTCAAGATAGAAACGCAGGTCCAATTAGTAAGAACAAAAATAAATGAACGCGAGATTAAACCATTTATAAAAAAATGGAAAGAAACTGACATAAATTATATTAATGTGAAGTCTTTCTCGACTAGGGCATGGAGGGTTGCTGAAATTAACAAATTCAGTGATTCTTATAGGCTCGAAAAGAAAATTTTTAATCGACCACCCTGTTTTTTTCTGTGGGAAACACTTATTATTTTATGGAATGGGGACGTGCTGGCATGTTGCCAAGATCTTTGCGGAGAGCTGAAGTTGGGCAATCTTAAGGAAAACAATTTCATGGAGATTTGGGATAATTCTAAGTTGATAGATTTAAGAAAGAGACAACTTAACAATGATTTTTCAATGGAACCGTGCAATAGGTGCCCTGACTGGAAGGGTTATCCCAGAAATTATTTTCATTACTTTCTAGACGTTCTGTCGAGGCGGTTTTTAAAGGAATTTTTCAATACAGAAAAAAAAGACGAGGGTATTCACATGATTTTTAATCGAAAATGAAGCAAAAGCAATTTCGGTCAAGTCAAATCAAGCAATTATCGAAGAATATTTTCACCTTTGTCCAAAAAGGAAGAGTGATTTTATTTAATAGGATAACGTTTCAACAAAAATATTTAGAAGATGCATCTTTCGCCGAAATAAAAAAAATAGCCAAGGAAATGGAGAGAGAAACACCCAAAATACGATTTTCTTTACCACAAACTAAAAAATTTAGGATTGAAATAACTTTTAATTGTAATTTAAATTGCGACTACTGCTTGGTGTTTAAAAATAACCTGGTTCAATTGAATAATTCAATGAATGAGAATACCGCTAGAAAGACCATCGCTTTTTATAAAAAAAATATTCGCAAAGGATCATTAATGATAACCGGAGGGGAACCTTTAACTAATTGGCCAGTTGTGAAATTATTTATTTCAAAGATTAAAGATCCAATCAAAATATTTACCAATGGAACGATTATCAGCCGGGACATTATCCGTACTTTAAAAGAGAACAGAAACGTTCAGTTGATAATATCTTTAGACGGCAGGAGGGCCGAAAATATAATGCGAAAATTCTCCAACGGAAAAGAGGTTTTCCCGCTTGTTATAAAAAATTTGAAAAGATTACGGCAGCAAAGTTGCAATTTAGGTATTGCCTGTCTTTACACGAATAAAAACGTTGATAAGTTATATGAAACTGTAAAATTTTTTACGAGAGAACTTGGGATCAGATTCTTGGGAATAAGTTTTCCCCACTACATTGCAAAAAACCTTAATAACGAGATCAATTCAGATATAAAGAAATACACAGAAGCAATGATAAAAATCTTTGACTTCGCGCTTAAAAATAATATTTACATTGATCAACTGGCAAAAAGGTTCTCCCCGTTAATTAATGGGAGGTTTCGGTTTTACGCCTGCAAATTAGTCGGAGAGCAGAAAACTTTTTATCCTAATGGCGATCAGACTTTATGCACCAAAATAGATTCTTTAAAAAATCGTAAAAAATACGATTTGAGATATTTTGAAAATAAAATTCCGATAAATAATAAATTTTGCCAAAAATGTCCGGCTATAGGGATTTGCGGCGGCGGGTGTTTTTGGGACGGAATAATGAGATTTAGAAACGGCGTCGATGAAAGAGAGTGTATTTTAAATAATAATTTACTTGATTATTTTTTGTGGAAGATATATTTTGCTTATAAAAATGGGGAGAATTTAGATAAAAAATTCCATTCACTAATCTTATGAAGCTGAATAAAAAAAAAGCATTCGAGGTTTTTTTTGGCACATTTGAACTTCCGGAAGGAATTATAATAATTACGCCTATTAGTAAAATATATAAAGAAATTCAAAGTCAGCATCATTTTATTGAAAAGAGTAAGGGTTGGTGGCAAAGAACAAAAACGCATATTAATTCAACCCCAGTAACGATTTTGAAAATCCCGCAGGGTGATTGCATCAAAGATTGTCTTAAAACATTCGATTATAAAAAAATTAGGAAAGTTATTTTTTTAGGTTTTTGTGGGGCTTTAAATCAAAACATAAAAATAGGTGAAATAGTAATTCCTCAGACTGCTATTTTTAGAAACCTTAGAGTAGCTTCACGGATTCGATTTAAAAGAAAATATAGAATAAAAACAGTCTCTTCAATAATTTTAGGCTCAATTTTTTTTAAGAAACTTTTGAGAAATAAAATTAATCTCTTGGATATGGAGACCTATTTTCTTTACAGTTGGGGTAAAAAACATAAAGTTAAAGTAATTTCTATATTAATCGTAACCGATCAACCAATATCTTTACCCTTTTTTCTCTGTAAAGAAAAGGAGGTAAAATTAATTAATAACTCAATTTCAAGGCTTGCGAATAAGGTAAGTCAATATCTGTAATGCCCCAACAAAAGGGGTCTGCTTGACAAAAAAGTTAAAGGTTTTATAATGGGTTGACAAAAGCACATTTACAAAAAGGAAGGTGTAAGGATGAGAGAAGAAAGAATTTTCTGTTTAGGAAGGCCAATTGTTGATATTATGGTAGAAATCAGAGAAAGCCACCTGGAAAGCTTGGGATTGAGAGAGAGTCAAAAAGACGAAATATCGGACGAAGAAGTCAGAGGGCCGATACAAGCCTTGGCCGGAAAAGCTGATTATTTCTTCGTATCGTCCGGTGGAATTGAGACCAACTTAGCTGTTAACATAAGTTTTCTGGGGATCGGAGTTGATTTTATTGGAACGGTGGGTAACGATCATCTCGGCTCGATTTTTATGGATGGCTTGATGCTGGAAAAGTCTCCAAATCTAAATTTATTTCTAACGTTGAAAGAAGGGAAAACAGCTTCAATCTTATTTATTAGAGCAATAAGTGATAGCGGCGAAAGGCAAGATATAAAAGTGGTAAATTACGGAGTTTCTGACTATTTACCCTCGGATGTCTCAATAAAAAGTATTTTAAGCAGGGCTACGATATTCTTTAGCAGTCTTTTCAGTACAAATACTTTTGAGACGGTGGCTGTCTGGGAAGATGCAGTTAGAACCGCAAAGAAACTCGGTAAAAAAATCATCATCGACCTCGGCGGCATAAATACAATCCCAAGAAGCATATTAAAGCAGGTAGTAGGTGTTGTAAGGGAATGTGCCGATATAATCTCCACAAACACGGGAGAGTGCGAATTCATACAGAATTACGGGAAAGAAGAGATATCTTCGATATTCTCAAAAACAAAGCTAATATTGGTTACACGAAGAAAAAGTGATTGCGTAATATTGGATAAGGGAAAGAGAATCTATATTCCATTTCCGACTGAAAAAATTCCAGATGAGAGTGAAAAGATTTTTGAGACGGGTTCAACTGACGCATTTTGTGCAGGATTTATTTTCGCCCTCCTGAAAGGTGCTAGCTTAGAGCAGGCGGGTGAAATCGCTGCAGGGGTAAGCTTAACAAAGATTAGATATCCCGAATCTCACCTTACAAAAACCAGCTTGAGTGATTGCAGGAGGATAATATGCATCTAATGTATGAGATTTTCCGAGAAATTAAGAGTCTTGGAAAGATAGAAGAGCTAAAAAAACTGCCTACGATTCAAGAAAGATACAGATTAATAGACGAAGCCGTAACTAGGGCCAACATATCAAAGACTCACTTTTCTTTTTATGCGCAAGATGAACAACTATATTTGACCTACTTAATTCAGGAAAAAGGGGTAGATATGGGATTATGTCACTACTTCTATATTTTTTTCTCGAGAAGAAATCAGAAGTTCCACCACGTATGCAAAGCCACTCCAAAGAAAGAAAGAACATATTGCGGAGGACAGATTCAAAAATGCGATAAAGGTGCCTACAGGGGCATATAGAATATCTAAATTCTATACGCCCCCTATTTATTTTTAATAGTGCCATTGTATAAAAAGAAAAATTTTCTCAAGTGAGTTAGCTCCAAGAGCGAACAAATGCGAGGAGGAGCAGTTGGGGGCTTTGCCCCGCCCCCTTTTTACGTGGACTGTTCCCTACAATTTAAGAGTCCTCATTAACTCTGGCCGACCCTTCTGGTAAATTCGTTAATTATTTTCTTATAGCCATCTTTTTGGACAACTTGCCAGGACTTTTTATAGTCCGGGAGAAAGCTGATTAGCTTGATATCCCTTTTTAATCTCTTTTCGTTGAAAAGCTTGTAATAAATGTGAGAATGAATAGCATGGAGAGGAATATGAATCCTGGTATTAAAGGGCAGGTTTTTATATCGACGGTGGAAATACTGCCAGGCCCTTCTTGTTTTTTGTTCGTTGCCCGGTTGGATAAACAGATTATGGATTAATTCGTGGATTAAAACATCAACGAAATAATCCGGCATGTTTTCATAAATGTGAAGGGTTAAGGGGTCTGAAAACGGCTTACATTTTCCAACCACATAACAATTAATAGATTCCTCTTGCCAATTCAGGTGTGTAATCCTAGATAATTCTTGGAGGATTCTTTTTTCTTCTCTCCGCCACAAATTCTCCATTTTCTTTGTGTAGCTCAAAATTACCCTCGGAGAGGGATAGTTTTTCTTACCGAACAAGTCTTTCCAGGTCTGATCGTAAATCCAAGAGTATTTAAAATTTATTTTAGGGTAAATTTCCATAAAAAGATGCTTAATAATTTTGCCACCTTTCATGTATTTTGTCAAAACAAAAACTTTCAGTCAATTTTAGCCAATCTTCAATACTTAATGTTTCCGCTCTTTGAGTAGGCTGGATTCCATTTTCCAGGAGCCAGTTCTCTACTTTCTTTTTATCATATTTTGCTTGCCCGCCGAAGCCTTGGCGAAGGCGGGACAGGTTATTGGCTAATTGCTTTCTGGGCTGGGTAAAGCCGGCCTTAACGATTTTGAAGAATAGACTAACGGGAAACAATCCCGATAGTTTGGGTTTGGGAGTAATTTTAATAATGGCCGCGTTCACTTCCGGCTTAGGCCAGAAAGAATTTTTGGAAACATAGGCGATGATTTTTGGTTCAGCGTAAACTTGGACGGAAACCGCTAGAATGTTCATGTCCGGCGGCTTTGAGCAGATTCTCTGCCCCACCTCTTTTTGCACCACTAAAACCAGATACACGGGTTGAACCGGTGTATCTTCCAAAAACTTTCTAATGACGGGAGCGGTTAGGTAGAAGGGCAGGTTGCCGACGACTTTGTATTTTTGGGAGGTCGGACTTCCCCCAAAATTAAGGGGGAGGTCCGACCTCCTGATATCGTCGCAGATAATCTCCACATTTTCAAAATCCCCCACAGTTTCTTGTAAAATTTTCACCATATTCCGGTCTTTTTCTACGGCTATTACTTTTTTAGCCGTTTTTGCCAGTTCTTGGGTTAAAACGCCAATGCCCGGCCCGATTTCTAAAACCGTGTCTTGAGGAGTTAATTCGGCTGCAGCCACCACCCTGTTAAGCGCCTCCTCGTCAACCAGAAAGTTCTGGCCAAAGCGTTTGAGGGGCCTTAATGCGTGTTTTTCAAGCAGGTCTTTAATAATTCTTGGCGAGGCAAGATTCATTTTGATATTATACCATTTTTAAAGAGCATATTGACAAAACTTTCGCTTCGTTTATTATAAGAAAGACAGCAATTTAACAATTTATAGAAAGGGTTGTAGAATAAGAAAGGAGGTATCCTATTATCATGGCTACAAAAAGAATTCTTACGGGGATGAGGCCGACAGGCGCTTTGCATTTGGGTCATTATGTCGGTGCGCTTAAGCAATGGCTAGCGCTTCAAGATGAATATGAATGTTTTTTCTTGATTGCCGATGTCCAGGCGCTCACCACTCACGTTGACCGCCCAAGGGTGATTGAAGAGTCGGTACGCGAGGTTGTTCTTGATTGGCTTGGAGTTGGTTTGGATCCTACCAAGCCCAATGTTTGTTTCGTCCTTCAAAGCAGCCTTCCGGAATTGACCGAGCTGACCGCCTATTTCACCATGTTGGTGCCGTTTACAAAAATGGAGCATAACCCCACGATCCGGGCCGAATTAAAAGATTTGAAAAAATCTGCCACTGCCGGATTTATGATTTATCCTATTTCCCAGGCAGCCGATATTTTGCTTTTTAGCCCGTATCCGCCAGAAAAAAGCGATAAGCTGTTGGTACCAGTAGGCGAAGACCAGGTTCCCCATCTTGAAGAAACCAATCAGATTGCCAGGCGATTTAATGCTCTTTACGGCAAGACTTTTCTTGAGTGTAAGCCTGAAGTCGGAGAAATTGGCCGGCTTCCAGGCGTTGACGGCAAATCAAAAATGAGCAAATCGTTAGGCAACGCCATTCAGTTAAAAGATGGCCCCGATACCGTTAGCAAGCTGGTCAGCAAGATGTTCACTGACCCGAAGAAACTGCATAGGGACGACCCGGGCCATCCTCAACGGTGCCCGGTTTACCTCTATCATCGCGCCTTCAGCACGTCTCAAATGTTCAGGGGGAGAGCTACTAAATGTAAAACGGGAAGGCTCGGTTGCGTAGAATGCAAAAAAGAGCTGGCCGATATTTTGAACAATTTTCTTGAGCCTATCAGAACCCGCCGGGCCGAAGCAGAAAAAGCCCCTCTTGATACGTATCTGCGCCAAGGGACAGAAAAAGCCAGAGAGATTGGGCAAAATATGATGAAGGTTATTCGTCACGCCATGCACCTTGATTACCCCTCGGTTAAAAGTTCGTTGACAAAAGGAGGGTAAAATGCCTAAGGAGTTAGATTTAAAAGAGTTGGGGAACAGGTTGAGAATGGTTGATAACCACTTGGTGACCATATTGGCTCAAAGAATGGAACTGGCAAAACAGGTCGAGGAATATAAAAGGGAGCATCACGAATCGCTTATCCGCCTTGCGGTCGAGGACCAAAGGATAGAAAGCGCTAAAGCCCTGGCAAAGACCAAAGGCCTCAATGCTAATTTTATTGCTGCTTTCCAGTATCTTATTATGGCCGAGGCTTGCCGCGTTGAAATTTTTCAGATGCAAGACGAGCCGGAGCTGAAGGAGCAAGAGCTTTCTCCCGAGCAACTAAAGGAAAACTTATTGGCTTTGACTAAAGAAATCGCTCCTTTATACGACCAGAATTACGGTTTGGACTTTTTCGCCACCAGGTCTTATCTCTCGTTTGAAGATAGTGTTATCAGCCGAGAAATAGGAACGCTCAAAGCTCTGGGCATGCTGGATTCGGCTATAGATTTGGGTTGCGCTACGGGTAAAGTATCTTTTAAGCTAGCCGAAAGTTTCCAGCGGGTAGTCGGTTATGACATCAGCCCGGAAATGATTGGAGAGGCCAGAAATAATCTTCAGAAGGCGGGAGCTCCGAACAACATAGAATTTAAAGTGGCCGATATCGAAGAGAGCATCCCGGAAGAAAGCAATTCTGTTTCTCTGGTGGTGATGAGTTTGGGTACAGCCGGTGATATTTTAAACCTGCGGCAGGCGCTGGCCAGAATTAAACGGATTCTCAAGCCCAACGGCCGGCTCATTCTTTCTTTCTACAACAGCAGCGCTCTGCTTTATCGATGTTGGTTTTTCCCCTGGCAAGTAAGCTTGGCTGCCTCCATTAATCAGACTAAGCACTGTTTGGATGTCCGCCTCAAAGAAAGGGTTTTCTCGATATACGCCCGGCCGTATTCTGTTTCAGAAATTAAAAAATTGCTCAATCAGGCCGGTTTTGAGAAGCCCACACTGTCCACCTACCCCACTATTAGCGCGATTTTACCTAACGAGTTTTTCGGAGAAGAAAGCATGCAGAACCTGATCAGTGATATTGACCATCAGCTGGCTGGTCTAGAAAGCGGTGCTTACACATTAGCTATAACCAGAAAGGGAACCTAACGGTTCCCTTTTCCATTAGGCCTTGACAAGGTTGCCTGGCCTGCTAAGGTTAGAATATAGCTCTTAGATAACCATTAAAGCCTGTGACTTGGGTGATTGGGCCCAACGAGGCGGTTGCTGCGCAAGTGGCGACCCGGCTTCCTCCGTAACCATAGGATAATCGATGAATCCCGGCGAATCTGGGAAGAGTCGGTGAAAGCGCCCGTCCATAGCTACGCAATTGCTGGCGGGAAAAAGGGTGGTACCACGGGATCCTTCAACTCCGTTCAGGACAAGAAGACTTCTCGTCCCTGTTGCATAACATTTTTGGTTGTGCGATAGAGATGAGAAGTTTTTTATTAACACTTCTCGGAAAGTACATTAAAAAATAAGGAGGAAAGAAATGAAAAGAATGGTTTGCGATTTTGATGAAACGCTGGTTTCTACCGGGCCAATCCATCGTCAATCGTTTGAAACAATAACCAGGAGGAAAATTTCAGATGCTTTGGCAAAAAATCTAAGAGGCAAAAGCGATACAGAAATATTGCGCATATTAATTCCTCTTGGTGCCGATCTTGAAAATTTATTGGAGGAAAGACAGAAGTTATTAACCGAAATAGCAATCTTGGTAGATGTGGAAAAATTGAAAAAACCAGGGTTAGACGAATTTGTTACATGGCTGAGAGCAGAAGAACTAAAATGTGCAATCGCCTCAAGCAGTCCAAATGAATTTGTGAAAACAATTATAAAAAATCTGGGCATAGAGGATGTATTTCCAGTAGCTATAGGAGCATCTGTAATCACTAAAGAGGAAGAAAAGAGGAAATTACCGAAAGGCAGCTTAGCCAAACCCAATCCCTTCTCTGTAGATTTAGCTGCGGAAAAAATGAGTCAAGATGGGAAGATTATATACTTAGGAGATAACGAGATTGATTGTTTAACTTGTTGCCAAGGGAATTTTTTGGGGATTATTGTTACTGGGAACAAAGAACTTGCTGAAAAATACCCGACTATGGTATTCAGGAATAATTTAAAGGAGGTAATCGATGTAATCAAGGGGGTATAAATTGTTTTGTATCCCCCTTATTTTTTCAAAATAAAATATTTATGAAACCCGATTTGTTAATCCTTGGATCAATAATCCATGAGAAAGTGGTAACTCCCTTTGTCAAAAAGGGCAGAGTTTCTATTGGCGGTTCAGCCGCTTATGCCGCTTTGTCAGCCTCTCGGTTCGCTAAGGTAGGGATCGTTTCCGCTATCGGCAGTGATTTTATCGATCAGGAACTGCTCTTTCTAAAAAAACAAAATATTAACATTAGTTCAATCACGAAATTAAATGGCCATACTTTAATTTGGGAGGTAGAATATAATCACCAGGGGAGTATCGTAAAACAAAAAGTTGACCTGGGTATTTATAAAGATTATAAACCCAAGATTAGCGCCCTAGGTAGAAAGGCCAGGGTTTTATTTATTGAAAGCACCAATCCAAAGTTCGGCCTGGCAGCATTAAAACAATTCGACAAGAATGTCTTAACAGCCATGGATACGAGAGATTATTATATTAATAATCGTTTCCAGGATTTAAAAAAACTGTTGCGGCAGGTGGATGTATTATTTTTAAACGAAGGCGAGCTAGCCCTAATCATACGAAAGCTTAATTTAAAAAACTTTTCCACCCGGCAATTACTTAAAAAATATACTAATCTGCAAGTGTTGTTCCTCAAGAGAGGAGCTGCTGGACTCAGTATTTTTACTAGAGATAAGGTAGCTCATCTAGGGGCACTGCCAGTAAAAAAAATAGTAGATCCTACGGGAGCGGGCGATGTATTGGCCGGAGCTATTTTAGGTGAAATGGCCAGTCACAAAAAAATAAATCTGGAAATAAACAGTTTGATAGAATTAGCAAAAATTGGTATGGTCATAGCTTCTTTCGTGATAGAAAAAAGAAGTTTCTTGGGACTAAGTAAAGCCAACCCCGCCGCCATAAGAAAGAGGTTAAAATTTTTGAATAAATCTAAAGTTCCCAGCATTTTGGATAAAATTATTATCCAAAAACAGAAAGAATTAGAAGAGATAAAGAAGATCGTACCATTAGCCGCTATCAAAAAAAATCTTAAAGAACAAAAATGGTTAGGGCGTGATTTTAAAAAAGCTTTATTGGAAGACAGCGGCATGTCATTAATTGCTGAAATTAAGAAATCATCGCCTTCAGCGGGGGTGATCAGTAAAAATTTTAACCTTAAAAGGATTGTCAACATTTACGCCAAGGCAAAAATTAATGCTGTTTCGGTAGTCACGGATAAAAAATTTTTCCAAGGCGACCTTCGATATTTAATGTTGGCTAGAAAAACGATTAAAGTACCGATATTAAGAAAAGATTTTATTATCGATCCTTATCAGCTCTATCAATCGAAACTCTATGGAGCAGATGCTATTTTACTTATCGCCGCTATTTTAGATAACAGAACAATAGATAGCTTTATAGAAATTTCCCGCAAGCTTAAGATGGATTGTTTAGTGGAAATTCATACTTTTGAAGAGTTAAAAAGAATTCAGAAAACCAAAGCGGAAATAATTGGGATCAATAATAGAAACCTGGACACATTTAAAGTTGACATTAAAACTTCTCTAGAGTTAGCGCCCCAGATCCTGCCTTCAAAAATTATTGTTAGCGAGTCAGGGATTCAATCTCGTCAGGATGTAAAAAAATTAAAGCAAGTTGGGATTAAAGCAATTTTAGTCGGCACGGCCTTAATGGGGTCTAAAAATATTTTAAAAACCATTAACCAATTAACTTTATGAAATCTTCGGGAAAATTTGGGAAATATGGCGGCATGTTTGTGCCCGAGGCTTTGATGCCGGCCTTAGAGGATTTGGAAAAGGCTTATTTTGGAATTGTCAAAAAGAATAGAAAATTTAAAGAGGAACTAAACCAACTTCTGAAAGATTATGCTGGCCGGCCTACGCCCCTTTATTTCGCTAAAAATTTATCAAAAAAATTAGGGATCAAAATTTATCTAAAAAGAGAAGATCTTTTGCACGGCGGTGCCCATAAGGCAAATAATGCCTTGGGGCAGGGATTATTAGCTAAGTATATGGGAAAAACCCGAATGATCGCCGAGACCGGTGCTGGCCAGCATGGTTTTGCCACAGCGATGGTTGGGGCTCTCTTGAACATTGGAACAGAAATTTATATGGGAGTTGAGGATATTGAGAGACAAAAAATGAATGTCTTGAAAATGAAAGCTTGCGGAGCAAAAATTCATCCAGTTGAAGTAAGAAGGGGGGTAGGCACCCTTAAGGATGCCATTAATGAGGCTTTGCGCGATTGGATTACCAATATCAAAACTACTTATTATTTGATTGGTTCGGTCGTGGGCCCGCATCCCTATCCTTCTTTAGTTAGAGATTTTCAAAAAGTAATCGGTCAGGAGATTAAAAAACAAATCTTAGCAAAAGAAGGAAGACTGCCTCAAGCAATTGTCGCCTGTGTCGGCGGAGGCAGCAATGCCCTGGGCGCTTTTTATAGCTTTATTCAGAACCCGGAAGTTTCTTTGGTCGGGGTTGAGGCGGCGGGTAAGGGATTAAATACGCCAAAACACTCGGCGACCATCAGCCGGGGGTCAGACGGCATTCTCCACGGTTCTCTTTCAAAAATTTTGCAAACAAAAGACGGGCAAATTAAAGAGGTTTACAGTATTGCTGCCGGCCTGGATTATCCGGGAGTAGGGCCCCAACATTCATTTTTGGCAGAAATTAAGAGAGTAGCCTACGCTGCAGCGACCGATCGAGAGGCAATTGAAGCATTTAAGACTTTAAGCGAAATTGAAGGAATAATTCCAGCGTTAGAATCAGCCCATGCCGTTGCTTACATTTTAAAAGAAGCTAAAAAATATAAAAAAGGAGACATTGTGGTGATAAATCTCTCTGGCCGAGGAGATAAAGATTTAGAAACAATGGAAAGATTTTATGAATAAAGTAATTGAAAAATTCAAAGATTTGGGCGAAAAGAAAGAAATCGCCCTTGTTATTGGAACCGTTCCCGGCTATCCCGATTTGAGAATAAGCTTCGATATCATTAAAACGATTGTTGAAAGTGGGGCCGATATTCTAGAACTTAGCGCCTCATTTTCTGATCCGGTGGCCGATGGTCCAACATTGGTGAGGGCTCATCAGAAAGTTTTGAGTTCGGGCGTTACAAAAAATCAAATTTTCGATTTCTATAAAAAAATTTCTTCCAGTTTCGATATTCCGATTTTTGTGATTGAATATGCCAATGTCATTTATAAAATTGGGCTGGATAAATACTTCAAAAAACTGAAGAAATCTGGGATAGATACCTTGATTATTCCAGATGTTCCCCTGGAAGAATTAAGCCCTTTTTATGATACTTCATCCAAGCATAAAATTAATTTGGCTTTACTGGTTGCCCCGACAACCCCTCATCTTCGGCTGAAAGAAATTATCCGAAAATCAAAAAGCTTTATTTATTGTGTTTCGGTAACCGGAGTGACCGGTGCCAGAAAATCCGTTAACCCTAAAACCATTGAGCTTGTCAAACGAGTTAAAAAACTGACTGGGTTGCCATTAGTCGTCGGTTTTGGTATAAGCAAACCAGAACATATAAAGACTTTATCTGATTGCGACATAAACGGAGCGGTAATATGCTCCCAGGTCATTAATATTGTTAACAATAATTTATCAGATAAAAAAAGGATGTTAGGCGAATTAAAAAACTATATAGTCAATATGAAACGGGCAACAAAAAAATGACGGAGAGAGAAAGACTCTTCGTTTTTGGAGTGTAGAAATTACCTACACCATAGAGACGAGAAGTTTTTATTAATTTCTCGGCAGTTCTTTGAAAGAAATAAAAGGAGGAAAAAATGGAAACCACGGTGGGCATAGAACGAGAGCGGTTTATTGTCCGTCTTTCCGACGGGATGATTGTCCCGGCCATTAAGGACTTACTTCCAACGGTCCAAGTGGTGGCTCAAAAAAGAGGAATGTTGCCAGAATTATTTGGATATGAATTATTTGCTGGGCAAATCGAAGACAGAACCCCGCCATGTCGGTCTTTAGAAGACCTGAAGAACGCATTAATTATCAATGATCAAATTTTGGGAGAAGCATCTTTCCGAGATGGCTTGAGTTTTAATTTCACCGAATTCGCTGAAGAGTCTCAAATCACAGAATTAGTTGTCAATCCGTTCGACCGGCGGCATCAAAAAATTTGGGAATCAATATCATCAGAACGACGTTTGGCTGCATCACGAGTAGCTGCTATTCACGTCCATGTAGCCGTAGTAGATACCAATATTGCTATTAAATTGTTGGGTCTTTGCAACGATAACATGATTGAATATTTATCAAAGATTGGCGATCATTCTGATGGCAAAAGACTTCTTGCCTACAGAACGATGTCGCAGTCAAAAGGAACCCCTCCAAAATTTTCAACCGGAGACGATTTATTAGAATATATCCGGGAACACGGAGGAGAAAGAGATGTCTGGGACTTGGTTCGTTACAAATCAAAGACGAGGACTGTTGAATTTCGTATGTTTGGCACTACCGAAGACGTTAACGAGATAATTAGATACGCAGAGGCGTGCCTTGCCCTGTATCGAATTTCACTAAAATAACTGTTCGCAATAGATTCTTTGAAAAGCTTGCTTCAAAAGCAAGCTTTTTTTTCGGTTTTATTGTACAATAAACTTAATAATATTATGAAGAGGAATATTCTCTTACTTCAATTTAGAGAAAATAAATTAGTAGCTCGACACGAGGAGAAATGTATTTTGAAATATCTTGGGAGGAGGGCTAATTTAATAAGCAAAAATGTATTTTTAGATGATTTTAATTTTTCTGATAGTTTTTCCCAAAGAATATCTGCTGTAATATTGGGAGGTTCTAATTTTAGTTTCTCGGAAAGGGGAAAATACCCTTCCTTATGGGGCAAAATTAAAAAAATTACCCCCTTTTTAAAAAAAATTATCAAAAAAAATGTTTCCACTTTAGGGATTTGTTTTGGACATCAATATTTAGCGTATGTTTTAAGGGCAAAGATAATTAAAGACGAATCTCAACAAGAAATAGGCACCTTTAAGGTTTCTTTAACTAAAAAGGGGCGAGCGGACGATTTGTTCCGCGGCATACCCTCAAAGTTTTTTGTTCAAGAGGCACACAAAGATAGTATAAAAAAATTACCGCAGAAAACCATTCTTTTGGCTGAGGGGAAGAGGTGTAAAATACAAGCTTTTCGTTATAAAAACATATATGGAGTCCAGTTCCATCCAGAATTGAATATTAAAGATATGAGGTTGAGATCGAGTTTTTACCCGGGCTACATTGTCGGGGAAACTGCTCGTTTTAAACCTACTCCATTTTGTAGAAAAGTTTTCGAAAATTTCTTTGATACAAATATCAAAAATTAGCTTGACAAGATGGATATTAAGGGTAGTCTAAAAATAGGTCCTTGAAATATAAAAAAGAAGCGGGAGGTTAAAGAAAATGGTTGAAAAAGTTATCGAAATGGGCGACTGTATCATAAAATTAATTGATAATACAGAAGAATTTTTTACAGCAGGCGAAAATGAATCAATAATTTATCGGTTAAGAGAGATTGCGGCAGATAGTTTCGGCGTTGAGATTGAAGATAAAAGCCTAGAAGGTATCCGCGATCACGTTATCCATGTAGATGTGTGTGCTTTGGGCTATATCAATAAGGTGCTTATAGGTTTTGCCTCAGTCAGAATTCTACACGAGTTAGATATACTTTTTGTTCATGGAATAGCTGTTTTAATGGACGAGCAAACAAAAGGCGCTGGGTCGAAATTATTAAAAGCACTTATTGAACATTACACAAAAAATAGGCTGGCATTCACTACTCAAAATCCGGTAATGTATGATGTGATAAAAAAGTTTTGCCGAGACGTGTATCCTAGTTTAGAGCAGAAAGTGCCCGAAAAAATTCAGGGCATAGGTTGTAAATTAATGGAAGGCCGTAGAGGAGTTTTTAACCCTAGAACTTTCGTGTCGCAAAATCTTTACAGTTGTTGTCTTTACGATAGTATTCCTTTATCTAAAAAACCATTTGTCAATGAGTGGTTTGATAGAGTATTAAGAATCCAAAATAGAATTACCTCCGATGGAATTTTATTAATCGGTAAACTTTAAAAGTGTTGCTAGGAGGGATATAAGAGGCTTATTAAAGCTATAAAATAATAAAAGAGCAGTTGGTTGACTGCTCTTTTTAATTGGCTTGGTACGGGCGACAGGATTCGAACCCGCGACACTCGGTTTTGGAGACCGATGCTCTACCGCTGAGCTACGCCCGCACCTTAAAATAAGGTAGGAATATTCTTAATAATGACTAATACCAGCATCCCAGGACGGTTTCACTTTTTCTTAGGCCTTGCTTTCTCAACGCCATATCTCCTTGCAGTATACGGCATACGTCAGCGGGGCCGACGCAATACTCTCTCTGACAATATATTTCTTGTGATATCCAGCAGGGAGTTTCTTTGTGATTGATAAGTTCAGTTAGCATCAGTAAGCAAGCCGGATTAGCGCAGATAGGCCACCAGGTGTCCTCGATATCGTTGTTGCAAATCAAGCATTCCATCTTTTCCTCCTTTTTACGTTTTTTAAAAGAAGCAAATTGGCTATGCTTTATACTAAGAAAAGCAGCTTGGGCTGTCAAGTCCCTGTGGATAAAGAGCTTGACCGCCCCGTATCTGGGTGGTATCCTGAAGACAGGAGCAATTTATGGTTATTTTCGGCAGCAGAGAGCTCAAAAACTTAATCGGGCCGTTATTCTTAACCTTAAGGGGATCTGCAAAAGACCCTTTGCTTTATTTAGGCCTGATTTCTGCTGTTTTGTTCTCAACTGTTTCTTTAACGGTGCCTTCTTCCATAGGTAAAACTCTTTTGCCATTTTCAAATGAAAGAGCTCAAGCCAGCAGCCTTTTTGCCCAACCGGGCATGAAGATTCAAGAGTCGCCCGAGCTAAGCTTGATCCAAAAAAACAGCTTAGCCGCCATTTCCCCTCCCATAATGGTGACTCCCCAGATTTTAGGCGCTTTAATTACAGCGGCTGACTATGAGTGGTCGCAGAAGGAAGTGACCGAATACGCAGTCCAGCCCGGAGACAATCTTTGGTCCATTGCCGAAAAATTCAATGTTTCCCTGGAAACCGTGCTCTGGGCCAATGATTTGAGTAAAAACACGGCCATTCAGATCGGCCAGCGCTTAATCATTCCGCCGGTTTCCGGAGTCATCCACCATGTCCAGAAAGGCGATACTTTAAGCCAGATTGCTCAAATCTATAAGGCCGAAAAGGAAAAAATTGTTGACTTTAACAACTTGGCGACTGAAGACGACATCTATATCGGAGATATTTTAGTGGTGCCGGACGGCGTTCTGCCTCCGCCCACGGTTTACGCGCCCGCTTATGTGCCGATTGCTTCAAGTTATTTTATCTGTCCCATCGGTTCGCCTTGCCGCATTACCCAGGGCCTTCATTGGTACAACGCTATTGATTTCTCCAGGGGCAAGTGTGGCGACCCGATTTATGCGGCGGCAGCTGGCAATGTTTTAAAAGTAAAATTAACCAGTTCCATCTCTAAGTGGGCTTTTGGCGGCGCAGGCAATACCATTACGATTTTGCACCCCAATGGCGTAGTGACCAGCTATGGTCATATCCAATCAAGTTTGGTTAATTCGGGTGATTACGTTTACCAGGGTCAAATTATCGCCCTGGTAGGTGGAGCCTTAGGTATGCCGGGATCGGGCAACTCCACCGGGTGCCACGTGCACTTCGGGGTTTCAGGAGCCAGAAACCCCTTTGCCCAATAATTAGATGTTTAACTTACGATGTTAAACATGGAAGAGATATGTTTTCCGAATTCATTTTAATTTGGGTTTTGCTCACCGGAGTAGTGATCTATATCTTGGGCAATACCTTTGGCATTATAGACTAAAAACCGCCCCCAGGCGGTCTTTTTAGTCCGTTATTTTTGGCATTTCATGCAAAGCCGGGCGGCGGGCATAATCTCTAATCTCTTTTCTTCTATGTCTTTGCCGCATTTCTCGCATTTGCCGTACCGGCCTTTTTCAATTTTTTCCAAAGCCAGAGCAATGTCTTTTAATCTCGTTTCCAGGCTGAATTCCACGGGCAATCTAGAGGTATATTCTTCCACCTCGTTGGCCGCTTCTTCCAGGTTGCCGTCAAATTTAGGGAAGCGGGAATCCCAATCCCCTTTCACATTAGGGTCCTGGTCGGCAAAAGTACGCAGCTGCTTTTCCAAAGCAGCTTTTTCTTTTTCCAATTTTTCTTTTGATGCTTGAAGCAGTTTTTTGTCCATATAATTATTCTACCAAACTTTCTTTTAATTGAATAATTTTTAAAACAGAAGAATTAATCCTTTCTTCTGATATCTCCTTGTTTGTCACGGCCGTATAAAGGATGGCTGCGGCTGCCCGGGCTTTGACCGGGTCGGAGCAGGTTAAAATGTCCACGCCGGCTTTGATGGGCAGCTTCACGATTTCTTCTAAAGAAAATTGATCAAGCAAGGATTCTTGGCAAAGGTCGTCAGACACAATCAGATAATTCTCTCCCAGCTTGTTCTTCAAAAAATCAATCGCTGCGGGGGAAAAAGTAAAGGGCAGGTTTTTATCTAAATCAGCATAAACGGCGTTGGCAGTCATAATCAGTTCCGGGGCAGCGGCTGCAGCCCGCAGAAAATAGCTGGTATCAGGAGTTTTGGGCAGAATGGCTAATTTTTTTTCCGGGTCAAAAATAATACCGTCATAGCCGGGAAAGTGTTTTAGGGCCGTAAAAATGCCTGATTCTTTTTGGCCAAAGATTAAGGACTTGGCCAGCTCGGCAGCGGCGGCCAGGCCTTTCTGAAAGGAGCGGCTGAAAAGAAAATCGCCTGATTCGGCCGAGTCCAGCATTGGTCCCAGATTAAGATTAATGCCCAGGGCCAGCAGTTCCTCGCCTCTTTTCAGGCCGATTCGGAAGGCCTGGTCAGCGTCGGCTATGTCATTTTGGGCTGTTTTTTCTTGGGCAAAAGTCACTCTAGCAATAGCTCCGCCTTCCTGGTCAGTAGCGATTAAAAGAGGGAGGCCGGTGTAAGACAAAGACGCTTTTTGCAGGCCCTGGGTCAGTTCTTTGAGCTGGGTTTCATCCTTAATATTGCCTTCCAATAAAAGCACGCTGCCGGGCTGGACGTTTTCCAGCAACTTATCCAGGGCTAGAGCGGTTGTTTTGTCGCCCAGGCCGACGAGCAAAACCTGCCCTATCTTCTCCTTAAGACTCAGGCTTTTTAAAACAAATTCAGCCCCTTGGTTAGGGCTGAATGGCAAAAGCGAGACTGGCTCTCCTTTTAACTTGTCTAAGATTTTCTGCAATCCCTGCCACGAGGTGGTCAGAATAAAATATTCGTTATCAATAGTATAAACTATGCCTAAATCCTGCAGGGAGAAAGTTTGGAAGCGGAAAGGAACGTTGAGGTAAGAGCCGTTTTTGAAAGAAGGAGAAAGAGCCGGCGCTGTCTTGCCCAAAAGGTCAAAGAGTCCGGCCAAATCAGATTCCATAGTTTTTTCCCAAGAATCTAAAATAGGCGCAATGCCTTCTTCTTTGATTTTAGCCACCAAGGCTATTCTTTGGCCTTCTTCTTGAGAGGAGACGAGCAAGGTAAAATCATGATTAAGCTTAGCGATCAAACCATCGGGTGCTTTAATCGGCAGCGCCTCAAAAAATTCTTTGATCCCCCAAATCTTATTCTCGGTTGTGTTTTCCAAGACCAGCCTGGTGGATTGCCCCGGAGTGCCAGCTGTCTTTAAGAGCTCTGCTAAGGCGATATTTAATTCAGCGGCGTTTGAGAACTCAATGGTCTGACTGTTTTCAGAAGTGATTAAGGCAGCCGGGACGATTAACTCTGTCTTGATATTTTCAGCCGGCGCTGGAGCCGGCTTTGTTCTGACTTTTGAATACCAGTACCAGAAGCTCGTCAAGCCCGCTATGACCGTCAAAACCAAGATGATTAAAACAATTCTGACGCCGAGCTTTTGGAAAAAAGAAGTTTTTTTAAAAAAGGATTTGGGGATTTCTTTTTGAGGTTGAGGCGCAGCTATGGGCGGAGGCGGCATGATTTCATCTTGCGTGTTTACGGGCAAGCTTTCTGCTTTGGCCGCCACTCTTTCTAAAAAACTTTTTCTTGCCTCTTCTTCCCTCGCTTGGGTTTCTTTCATTATTTCCTTAAAGCCCTCAGTCCTTTCTTCCTGTTTCGCCATTCCTTCTTTTTCTAAAATCGTCCCTTGCTGCTTTCTTTCTTCTCTCATTCTTTTCATTTCCTCCTCTCTTTTAATGGCTGCTTCTTCGGCCAATTTTCTTTCTTGAACTGCTTTTTGAGCCTCTCTTTCTCTTAATTGTTCTTTCTGTGTTTCTTCGGCGGTCTTGATTTGGGATATTTTTTCCCTTTCCTGTTTGGCTTCGCCCTCCCTAAGACCGGCCACATCTTTTTGCATGGTTTTTACCTCTTCGCGCTTCAAATAGGCTAATTTTTTATCTTCTTCGGGCATCTTTTAAGGATAAATTAATTCTGCCCTTCTCGTCAATTTCAATTACCTTAACCGGGATAATGTCGCCGACACGCACCACGTCTTCCACTTTTTCCACCCTGCGGTCGGCTAATTGAGAGATATGGACCATGCCCTCCTGGCCGGGTAGGATTTCCACAAAAGCTCCGAAATTCAAGATTCTTTTCACCTTGCCCTGGAAAACCTCGCCCACTATAATTTCTCTGGTAAGGTTTTTAACCCATTCCACGGCTTTTTGGCCGGCCTCTTCTTTCTCCGCGGTGATGAAAACCTTGCCCGAGTCTTCAATATCAATGGAAACCTCGCATTTTTCAATAATTTCATTAATCACCTTGCCGCCCGGGCCAATCACTTCTCTTATTTTATCAGGATTAATCTGCAACGTATAGATTCTGGGCGCCCAGCGCGAAAGTTCTGGTCTGGGTTCGGGCAGGACTTTGCTGATTTTGTCTAAAATCTCCAGTCTGGCTTTTTTAGCCCGGTCCAAGGCTTCTTTGAGGATTTTTTCAGTGATGCCGTCAACCTTCACGTCCATTTGCATGGCCGTGAGGCCATTTTTGGTGCCGGCTGCTTTAAAATCCATGTCGCCGTGATGGTCTTCGGGACCCTGAATATCGGTTAAGAGCTTATAATCGCCTTTTTCATTACTCATTAAGCCGATGGCAATGCCGGCCGCCGGAGCTTTAATCGGCACGCCCGCATCCATCAGGGCTAAAGAGGCAGCCGAAACCGAAGCCATGGAAGTGGAACCGTTGGAAGAAAGAATTTCCGTGACCACCCTCATAGTGTAAGGGAAGTCTTCAAAACTCGGCACCAGATGGAACAGAGCTTTTTCCGCGAGCATGCCGTGGCCGATTTCCCGTCGGCCGGGCCCTCTCATGGGCTTGACTTCCCCCGAGCAATAAGGCGGAAAATTGTAATGGTGCATAAAGCGCTTTTTGCCTCTGATTTCCATGCCCTCCAACAGCCTGACGTCGCTGGGTGTGCCCAAAGTTAGAATCGAAAGAGCCCTTGTGACGCCCCTGGCGAACATGCCCGAGCCGTGGGTTCTGGGCAAAAGGCCTGCTTCTAGCTGGATGGGTCTGATTTCGTCCAGTTTGCGGCCGTCCGGCCTTTTATCTTTGTTTAAAATATTTTCATGCAAGACCCGGTTGGTCTCTTTTTCCAGGAAGTCCCAAGCATACTTTGTCTTGTTAAGGCCCGGGTATTTGCCTTCGATAAAATAGCGTAAATCATCTTTAAGCTCGTCGCCTTTTCCTTCGGCCATGGCTTTTTCCAGCCTGTCTTTTAGAAAACCTCTGATTGCTTCTTCTAAGAGCGGGTCTGGGCTGGCTTCTTGCTGGACCAATTTTTCTTTACCAGCTTTTTTAATGATTTCCTTTTGAAAGTCGATGAGTTTTTCCAAATCAGGTTTGGCAAAATCATAGGCATTAGCAATGATTTTTTCATCAATCTCGTCCCCTTCCATCTCAATCATATTAATCAGCTTTTCCATGCCCACCAACAGTAAATCCATTTGGCTTAGCTTTCTTTCTTCATAAGTGGGATTTAAAATAAACCGGTCGTTGACTCTGGCCAGGCGCAAGGGAGCAATGGGGCCTGACCAGGGGATATCGGAAATAGCCAAGGCCAAGGAAGCGGCAACAAGGCCCACGACGTCAGGGTCATTTTCAGCGTCCCAAGAAAGGCAGGTGACGACCACCTGGACTTCTTTGTAAAAATCCTTGGGAAAGCGGGGTCTAATGGCCCGGTCAATGGCTCGGGCAGTTAAAATAGCCTCGTCCGAAGGCTTAGTTTCTCTCCTGATGAATCTAGACCCCAGGATTTTACCGGCGGCATAGAATCTTTCTTCGTATTCCACTGTGAGCGGGAAGAAATCCACGCCTTCTCGGCCTTCTTTGGACATGACGGCCGTGGCTAAGACCACCGTGTCGCCGTACCTGACCAAGACATTGCCGTTCGCTTGCTGAGCCAAGTCTTTCAGCTCCACCACCAGGTCGCGGCCGTTGATAGTTAATTTGAAAGTCTCTTTAGTCATTTTTTAAGTAAAAACTTCTCTGGTGTCTCTCCCAGGTCAATGAATTCATCGGCTATTTCTCTGAGTCTGGAAGAAGTTGATTTGCCGAAAGCAATCACTTCCGCTCTTTTGCCCTGGTTTTTTAAGTATTCCACCAGTTGGATAAAATCGCCGTCGCCCGAGACCAAAACAATCACATCCACTCCCGAGGCGGTTTTCACCGCATCAATGGTAATGCCCACATCCCAGTCGGCTTTTTTCATGCCGCCGTAGAACTCCTGCAAATCCCTGACCCTGGTTTCAAGGCCCAGCTTGCTTAAGGCCTCAAAAAAAGGTTTCTCCTCTCCGGTTTTGGTCCTGACCACGTAAGCAAAAGCTCTGATGAGCTTTCTTTCTGAAACAGCGGCTTTTAAAATCTCGGCGAAATTCACCTTTTTGCCGTAAAGGTTCTTGGCCGAATGATACATATTTTGGACGTCGATCAAGACGGCCACCCTTTGCTCTTTGTGTTTAATAGGCATGTTATTTAACGAATTTTTACTTCTCTAAGCCGACTGCTTTGGCAATCTTATTGTAGCGTCTCGTGTCTTCTTCTTTCAAATAGCCGAGCAGCTTTCTTCTTTTGTCCACCATTTTCAAAAGACCTCTCTTGGAATGAAAGTCTTTTTTGTGCTTTTTTAGATGTAAAAGTAATTGCTTAATTTCTTCGGAAAGCAAAGCAATCTGGACTTCCTCGGAGCCGGTATCGCCTTCGTGCCGCTTATATTCTTTGATGATTTTTGTTTTTTGTATCGGCGTTAGCATATGATATTTATTTTACAACATGCGGCGGTTTTATGCCAAGATCTCGGCAGATTTTTCTTGCCAAGAAATCGTCAATTTCATTGTGGCGAGGCAGGGTTGAAGATTTCTTCATCAGAGGATGAAAAAAGACGCTATGCTTCGCGCCTTCCCTAATAAAAACGCATTTATTTTTGAAAAGATATTTTATTAAATCTCTGCGCTTCATTATAGGGATACAGAAAGAGATTCGCGGATAACTCTTCCGCCGGAGAATTCTTTTTTATTAAGGAATCTGTTAGTTTCCAGGATTAATAAAAGCGCCTCTTTAAGATTTTCCTTCGTTTCTTTAAGGGTTTTGCCTTGGGTATTAACCCCCGGGATTTCTTCTATCCAACCCAAATACCACCCTCTGCTTTTTTTATAAATTGCCGTAAATTGTCTCGCCATATGTTTATCTTATCTTTTTTTAAAAAAATGTCAATTGTGCCCCCAGGAGGACTCGGACCTCCAACTCACAGCTTAAGAGGCTGTTACTCTACCATTGAGTTATGGGGGCTCACGGTTTTATTGGCAGCCGATGTCATACCACTGTAAAACAGACGGCGACTGGACAATGCCAATCTGGGTAATAATCGTATTGACAATCACCCAGGCGCAAAAAATAATCACCAGGCCGATGACCACCGAAGTCATAATGCCTTTTGCCTTGGTCAGCATGGCCGGGTTGACTCCGCCAAAAAAGAAGAGCACTCCCCCAACCACCAGCATCAAGGCGGCCACAATAAATACTACGCCGGTCGGAGGGAGCACAAAAAATTTGACAATGTCGTTAATCATCACAAAAAAATCACAGAACTGGCAGGGGTCGTCAGTAGTATTGCCGCATGTGACCAAAGCCGCTTGCGTTGGCGACGGCATCAAGTAAAAGGCGAGCAAAACTAAAAAACTTATCAAAAGTATTTTCCGCATCAACTTTATTGTAGCATGTTTTTGTTTCATAGCAAACATCTTTAATAAATTCTGCTCGGGTGCGCCCGGCAGGACTCGGACCTGCAACCTCTTGGTTCGAAGCCAAGCGCTCTGTCCAATTGAGCTACGGGCGCCGATATTTTTCTATTATACTCAAGATTTGGAAAAAATCAAATTTTAAGATATAATCTAATTGATGATGATACCCAAAGAAGTAAAATCTGTTATTAAAAAACTCAAGGATAAAAAATTTGAAGCCTATATTGTGGGCGGCTGCGTCAGAGATTTTTTGAGAGGAATTGAGCCGAAGGATTGGGACATTACTACCAGCGCTAAACCCGAAGAAATCCGCAAAGTGTTTCCTAAAAATTTCTACGAGAACAAATTTTTGACCGTGACCGTGCAGACGGGCAGCAAAGACCCCAAGCTCAAAGATATTGAAATTACCACCTATCGCAAAGAAGCCAGATACACAGATAAACGCCACCCCGACGAGGTGAAATACGCCCAAATCCTGGGAGAAGACCTGGCCCGCAGGGATTTTACCATTAATGCCATAGCGCTAGAAATCCAAAATAATCACCTCCCGAGGGTGATTAAATCCAACCACCCTCGGGAGGTAATACGGGATCCTTTTGAGGGTCAAAAAGACCTTAAAAACAAGCTCATCCGGGCCGTAGGTAGGCCGGAAGACAGGTTTCAAGAGGATGCCTTAAGAATGCTCAGGGCAGTCAGGCTGGCCACTACCCTTGATTTTAAGATTGAGCCCAAAACAGCCGAAGCTATCCAGAAAAATGCTGGTTTGATGAGAGCTATTTCTCAAGAAAGAATCAGAGACGAGTTGATTAAGATTATCATGTCAAACAGGGCGGCTCAAGGCATTGAGCTTTTGCGGGTCACGGGCCTGTTAAAATATATTATGCCTGAGCTGGAGCAGGGTTATGGCGTGGGCCAGAATAAGCACCATATTTACGAATGCTATCAGCATGCCTTACTCTCCCTTGAATATGCGGCCAAAAAAGGCTTTAATGAGCAGGTGAGATGGGCTGCTTTGCTGCATGATATCGGCAAACCCAGGGCTAAGCGGGGTGAAGGTCAGGATGCTACTTTTTACAACCATGAGGTCATAGGAGCTAAAATGACCGGCCAGATTCTTGACCGCTTGAGATTTCCTAAAAAAGACGCGGAAAAGATTATTAAGCTGGTGAGATACCATTTGTTTTATTACAACGTTGACGAGGTGACTGATTCTTCGGTCAGAAGATTGGTCAGGCAGGTTGGGCTGGAAAACATGGAAGAATTGTTGCAGGTGAGAATGGCTGACCGGATTGGCTCGGGCGTGCCCAAAGCCGAACCGTATAAATTGCGACATTTGAAATACGTCATTGACAAAGTATCGCAAGACCCGATTTCAGTTAAAATGCTTAAAGTAACAGGTAATGACGTAATGCGACAATTGGACATTCCGCCCGGCCCAAGAATAGGACATATTCTGGACATTTTATTGGGGAATGTCCTATTCGACCCTAAAAAGAACAAAAATGCGACATTGGAGCAAGAAATTGCGACATTGGGCAAATTAAGCGGCCAAGAGCTTATGGAAATGTCGCAAAAGGCCAAGCAAGAAAGGGAAAAGGTAGAAATCAAGCAAGACCAGATGACCAAGCAAAAATATTGGGTCACTTAAATGGTTTGACGTGAAACGGGGGCTGGTGTAATGGCAACATGCACGCTTCGGGTGCGTGAGATTAGCAGTTCAACTCTGCTGCCCCCGACTATGAATAGCCAAAAAGGCCAAGTTGAAATTGTCGTATTTTTATTGGTTATCATCGGCGCAGTGGTTTTATTTTTCATTTTTTCCAAGCCAGGGAACAAAGAAACGCCCAAGTCCAATACATCACCTACCATCTCTTCGCCTGCTTCCCCTGCTTCTTCAGAACAAGAAGAACCAACCAATAACTCTGCCAGCCCCAGCCAAGCTGCTGACTACAATCCCCCTTATCGTTCTAACGGCCAGCCGTCCGGTGGTTTGTCTGCTTCAACCAGAATAGTAGCTGTGAGCTTGGATACTGATGAAAAAGCTGTTTGCCGGTATAGCGATGTTTCTAATCTGGGCTATGGCGCCATGAAGGTTTTTGCTCATACTGACTCCACTTTTCATTATACCGACATTGCTGGTTTGAGCGAAGGCAGAGGTTATATTTATTATGTCAAATGCGCCGATGCCTACGGCAATACCAATACTGACGACCTCATGATTTATTTTTACGTCAAAGCGCCGGATGATCTGATTTCGCCGGTGCTTAGCAATCAATATCCGACCGGCACTGTCTTGCCCAGGGGCACAACCCAAACCATGATCGGCATCAGCACTAATGAGCTTGCTTCGTGTCGTTATGATTCTCGGCAGGGCACATCTTACGATTCTATGAGTAAGAGTTTGGCTGATGACGGTACCAAGAAGTATCATACAGCCCAAGTCACCGGTTTAATTGCTGGGAGCAACTATAATTATTTTGTCCGGTGCAAAGATACGGCAGGCAATGTCAATACCGGAGACGTCATGATTTCCTTCAGCGTGCAATAGTTTCATATGAAATACGGGCCTATGGTCCAGCGGCAAGACGCCACATTCGCATTGTGGAAACGGCAGTTCGAATCTGCCTAGGTCCACCATTTAAGTGACTCCCGAAGTCACTTAAATAAAAAACCTCCAGCCAATTGGGAGCCTTTTGGCATAAAGCCGTTATCCCGCCTTTGGCGGGCCCTCAATAAGGAGGGAATGAGGCGAGACTCCCAAATGGTTGAAGGCATTCAGCGCTTAATGAATCTATGATACGTCCGTCACGATATTTTGTCAATAAATATATGACTTGACAAAGAATTCTGGCCTGCTAAACTGAAATTAGTTTGGCCCGCCTACGTCCCGCTTTGCGGGACTACGGCGAGGCGAAGGAAAGCAAAGAAACCTTGTCCGTTTGACCGCGGACAATTTTTTTAGAAATCAGCGAATAGCGCATTGGTTACGAATTTACGAATTCGTATATTCGCGATAGGTTCGTTATTAGTTGATTTATTTATGGACATAAAAAATTTTACCTCGGCCTTAAGCCAGATTGCCGAGGAAAAAGGCATTCCGGCCGAAAAAGTCATTGAAACCATTGAAATGGCTATTGCGGCTGCTTATAAAAAAGATTACGGCAAAAAAGGCCAAATCATTAAAGCCAAGTTTGATACAAAAACCGGCGATGTTAAGTTTTGGCAGGTGAAGCAGGTTTTAACGGAAGACATGATTTATTCAGACGCCGAGCTTTTAGAAATGAAAGCGCAGGCGGACGAAGATGAAGCAAAGCTTCATCGCCCAGAAGAAGAATTGGGAGACAAGGAGGGGAAAATCCGTTTCAACCCGGAAAAACACATCATGCTGGCCGAGGCTAAAAAAATCAACCCCAAGATTAAAGTCGGCGAAGACTTGGAAGCGTCTTTGGAGGCACAGGGCGATTACGGCCGGATTGCGGCTCAAACAGCGAAGCAAGTTGTCCTGCAGAGAATCAGGGAAGCGGAAAGAGAGGTTGTTTTTTCGGAATTCAAATCAAAAGAGGGCGAGATTATTTCCGGCATTGTCCAGAGAATTGAGGGCCGAACCGTTTTTTTTGACATCGGCAAAACCTTAGGCATACTCTCGCAGGAAGAACAGGTGCCCAGGGAGTTTTATCGTACTGGTCAGCGGCTGAAAGTCTATATTATTAAGGTGGAAGAAACCTCAAGAGGCCCGGTGGTTTTTCTCTCACGGGCTTATCCCAAGATTATTTCTAAACTTTTTGAGCTGGAAGTGCCTGAAGTTTCGTCAGGCGCCGTCGCGATCAAATCGGTCGCTCGGGAACCGGGTTCCCGTTCCAAAATAGCCGTGGCTTCAAACGTTGAAGGCGTTGACCCGATTGGCAGCATGGTCGGCCAAAGAGGCACGCGGGTGACCGCGGTCATCAATGAACTGGGCGGAGAAAAGATTGACATTATTGAATGGTCGGAAGACCCGGAAGCATATATTGCCCATGCCATGTCTCCGGCTAAAGTGGTTGAGGTTAAGGTGATGCCCAAGAATAAAGCTTTGGTTTTGGTGCCCGAAGACCAGCTTTCCTTGGCTATCGGTAAAGACGGCCAGAACGTCAGATTAGCGGCGAAATTAACCGGCTGGAAAATAGACGTGCGGTCCTTTGAAAGGGCCGAGGAGGAGAGGCAAGCAGCAGAAAAAGCAAAGGAAGAAAAACCTAAAAAAGAAGTGAAGAAAGAGGTTAAGAAGAAAAAGTCGGCTAAAAAATCCGAAGCACGAAATCCGAAATCCGAAACAAACCCTAATGACCAAAGTTCAAAATCTAAAACAGTTTAGAAAATTAGAATTTATAATTTTTAATTTGTTTCGAATTTCGATATTCGAATTTCGAATTTAAACGTATGTTATATTTCCCCATTATCGTTTCTCTTTTCGTTTTAATCTTCGCCCTTTTTTTGATTAAACAGATCCAGCAAGCTCATGCTGGAGACGGCAAAATGCTCGCGGTGGCCAATTACATTAAAGAAGGAGCTCTGGCTTACCTGAAAAGACAGTTCCAAAGCATTGTTCTCATAGCCCTGGCGCTTTTTCTGATTCTTTGGATTTTCTTGGGCTTTAAAACAGCCGCTGGATTTTTAATCGGCGCTGGTTTTTCCGCCCTAGCCGGGTTTGTGGGCATGCTCGTTTCCACCCAAAGTAATGTTAAAGTGGCCCAAGCCGCCCAAAATGGCCAAGGGCCAGCTTTTAACTTAGCTTTTAAGGGTGGTTCGGTCACCGGGTTTCTCGTGGTGGGACTGGGGCTTTTGGCGGTCGCTGGTTTCTATATTTTAACCCACGATCTTGAGGCCTTGATCGCTTTAGGTTTTGGCGCTTCTTTAATTTCAGTTTTTGCCAGATTGGGCGGAGGCATTTATACCAAGGCAGCGGATGTGGGGGCTGATTTGGTGGGCAAAATTGAAAAAGGCATGCCTGAAGACGACCCCAGAAATCCGGCGGTGATTGCTGATTTGGTAGGGGATAATGTCGGAGATTGCGCGGGCATGGCCGCTGACCTTTTTGAAACGTATGTGGTGACCTTGGTAGCGGCTATGGTTTTGGGTTCTTTGCTTTTCCCTGGACAAATAGCCGCCATTTTGCTGCCGCTTTCTTTGGGTTCAATCGGCGTTTTAGCTTCCATTATTGCTAGTTTCTTTGTTAAATTAGGCCAAAAAGGCGTCATGCCTGCTCTTTATAAAGGCCTTTTTACCGCCGCTGTTTTATCTGCCCTGGGTTTTTTCCCGGTGATTAAAAACTCGGTTTCTTTTTTAAATCTTAGCTGGTGGCAGCTTTATCTGCCAGCTTTGATGGGCTTGCTGGTGGCTGGCGCCATGTTTTTAGTCACTGACTATTATACTGCTAAAAAATACCGGCCGGTCCAATCTCTCGCCCAGGCTTCAGAAACCGGCCACGCCACCAATGTGATCGCCGGCCTCGCCCTGGGCATGAAAGCTACCGCAGCGCCCGTCATGGTGATTGCCTTAGCCATTTTAGTCAGTTTCGTCTCCGGCGGCCTGCCAGGCTTAGCCATCTCGGTTGTCTCTATGCTTTCTTTGGCCGGCATGATTGTGGCTCTGGACTCTTACGGCCCGATTACTGACAATGCCTCGGGCATTGCTGAAATGGCTGGCTTGCCGGATAAAATCAGAGAAGTCACCGATGCCCTTGACGCCGTAGGCAATACCACCAAAGCCGTGACCAAGGCTTATGCCATTGCTTCGGCCGGCTTGGCCGCCCTGGTGCTGTTTGCTGCTTACGCCCAGGCCATTCAGGATTTGGGCGCTAGAGTGTTATTTCTTTTGGCAGATTACAAGGTGGTGATCGGATTGTTTTTAGGCGGCCTCTTGCCTTATCTTTTTGCTTCTTTGGCCATGACAGCCGTGGGCAAAACCGCGGGCAAAGTAGTCGCTGAAGTGAGACGCCAATTCAAAGAAATCACTGGCCTGATGGAAGGCCAAGCCAAGCCGGAATACGGCCGTTGCGTTGATATTGTCACCAAAGCTGCTTTGAAAGAAATGGTCGCGCCTGCTTTAATCCCGGTTTTAGCGCCTATTTTGGTTGGCTTTATCTTGGGCCCCGAAGCCTTGGGCGGTTTGTTAATCGGCAGCATTATCACCGGCTTTTTTGTCGCCATTTCCATGACCACGGGCGGAGCGGCCTGGGATAATGCCAAGAAATACATTGAGGACGGCCATTTGGGCGGCAAAGGCAGCCTAGCGCACAGCGCGGCCGTGACCGGCGACACCATCGGCGACCCTTACAAAGATACGGCTGGTCCGGCCATTAACCCCATGATTAAAGTTTTAAATATCGTCGCCTTGCTAATTGTCAGCTTCTTAGTATAATAAAATCAGCGAATAATTAATTTGTTTCGAATATACAAATTCGTAAATTCGTGATTGATTCGTTTTTCGTTGATTTAATATGAACTTAATACCTACGGTCATCGAAAAATCGCAATATGGCGAAAGGGCCTATGACATTTATTCCCGGCTTTTGAAAGACCGCATTATTTTTTTGGCCGGGCCGATTAATGACGCGGTGGCCAATTCCATCATCGCCCAGATGCTTTTCTTGGCTAACCAGGACCCCAAAAAGGATATCCAGCTGTACCTCAACACGCCCGGTGGCTCGGTGACCGCCGGCATGGCGATCTACGACACCATGCAATACGTGAAATGCCCCGTGTCCACGGTGTGCGTGGGCATGGCAGCCAGCATGGGCGCCACGTTATTGGCGGCCGGGGAAAAGGGCAAGCGTTTTGCTCTGCCCAATTCCGAGATTCTACTGCACCAGGTGATGGGGGAAGCGGGCGGCCAGGCCGTGGAGATTGAAATTACCGCCCGCCAAATCATTAAAATCAAAGATAAATTAAATAAGATTCTAGCCCTTCGCACGGGCCAGCCTTTGGCCAAAGTGGAAAAAGACACGGACCGGGATTTTTATCTGACGGCTGACGAAGCCAAAGTTTACGGCCTGATTGATCAGGTTATCAAGACTAAAGATTAAGCCATTTAAGTAACTTCGGGAGTCACTTAAGTGGTTTGCGCACTTGCCCGGTTTTTTTGTTTTATGGTAAAATATAGATAGCATCATGATGAAGAAAATAATCATTTCGCTTATGGTCGCTCTGGCTTTGTTTTTGGCTCTGGCTGTTGGTGTTTTTTTAATCTTGAAATTCGGCGAGAAACAGCCGGTTCAGGCTCCCAAAGAAGAACAAACCCTGGAAGAAAAAATAAAAAGCGCTACAGCTCCCGCAAGAACGGGCCCCTTATCCACGGAAGAAGGGCAAAGAATAGAAAAATTATTAAAAAGCGTAACTGCGCCATAATAATTAATAAAAATAAATCTATGCAAAAACAAGTTTCGCCAAAAATAGTCGCTTTAACCTTCGGGATTTTAACTATTGCTTTTCTGGCGGCTTTCTACGTCGTGGCCTGGCAGGAGCCGACCCAGGCTCCACCCGGAGGCAATGTGGCCGCACCCCTGAATATCAGTAATGTCGGCCAATCGAAGGAGGGCGGTTTGATTTTAAACACCGGCGGAGCAGAGTATGGTCTTATTGTAGATGAAGGAAAAACCAAATTGGAAGGAAATGGCTTAATTCTTCCGCCGATTTATCGCCCAGATGCTCCAGAAATTGGTCAAATTTATCTCGATCAAAAAGATAATTATCTATATTATTATAATGGTAACCAATGGATAAGAATAGGAACTTCTCTTTCGGGGGCAGGTTGTACTTCTCCCGAGGATTGTGAAAGTGGTTTTTGTTATCGAGATGAAGACGGTGATGGTTATAGTATGGCAACAGGACAAAAATTTTGTCAGACAGTTGCTTCTGCTGGGACCGACTGCTATGACGCAAACGTCAATGCCCGGCCGGGGCAGACCTCATACTTCACGGTCAACAGAGGAGATGGAAGTTTTGACTATGATTGTGATGGTATTCAGGGAGCTTCGTGTGCCACTGTTAGCAACCTTTCGCCGACGACCTGCAAATGGACTTACGGCAACGAAACCGACGAAGCAATAGGAGGCTGGCTGGGTTCCTCGCCCGCATGCGGTACCGTTGGCGTGCTCCGATATGTCAATTCTTTCGGTATGGTAGGTGGTTATTGTGTAGGAAAGCAGGGGTATCTCCTTGGATGTGGTCAGAAGTCTGGGCATGGGTATTATGGAACACTTGATCTTAGCGAGACGCAGACGTGTAAATAAATTGAAAAACAGAGGCGTTCGGTATGTTTAAAATTTCAAAGCAGGCTTTGATTAAGATTGGAAAATGTTTTTTGATTTTTTTTGGGGCGGTTTTAATCAAATGAAAAAAGAAGATCGGCAAAATTTAATAAGATTATCAAAGAAAATTTTTCAGAAGGAGAGAGGGATTTTGTTTTGTTATTTGTTTGGCTCTCAAACAACCAAAAATACCGTTTCGGATAGCGACGTGGATTTAGCTGTTTTCTTTGAGAAAAACCAGGTCAACGATTTTTTTGAAAGACGATTGGAGTTGATTGGCGAGCTTTCAAAACTTCTGGGAAAAGAAGCGGATGTAGTAGTTTTAAATACTGCGCCGCCATTCTTGAGATACGTGGTTTTAAAAGAAGGCAAGTTAATTTTTGAAAGAGATAAGGGCAAAAGAATCGATTTTGAGCTTAAAAGCCTTAATGAATATTTTGATTTCAAGCCTATTTTAGAAAAGTATCATCAACGATTATTAACTTCTTAATGTTGATTTATGACTTCTTTAACCCGCCAGAAAATTTTAGAAAAATTAGAGAATTTTCAGGAATATCTGAAATATCTTTATCAACTTCGGCAGGAAGCAAGGAGTGAGAAGGTGTTTTTAAGAGATTTCCATTTATTTGGGAATACCGAAAGATATCTTCAGCTGTCTATCCAGAGTATTATTGACATCGCCCATCTGATAATAATTGACCTCAATTTAAAGCGGCCCGAAGATAATTATGAAGCAATTTCAATTCTTTTTGAAAAAAGGATAATTTCCGATAGTTTGGCCCAAACATTGACAAAGATGGTTGGATTGAGGAATATCTTGGTTCATGAATACGGTAAAATAGATAGAAAAAAAGTTTTCAAAATTCTTACGGGAAAACTTCAGGATCTAGAGTTATTCAAAAAACAAATTATAGTTTTTCTTAAGAAATAAATAATTATTAATGAATATGCGAAAACAAATCTTTTCCAAAATTTCATCTTATTTCCCTCAAATATTAGCCCTGCTTTTATTGTCGGCTTTTGCGGCATATGGCTGGACAGAGCCGACGCAGGCCCCGCCCGGGGGAAACGTGGCCACGCCGCTTAACACCAGCAATATTGGCCAGTCCAAAGAAGGCGGTTTGATTTTAAACACCGGCGGAGCAACTAACGGCCTGGTTATAGATAAAGGGAATCTTTGTCTTGGCGCTGATTGCAGGGGCAGTTGGCCCGTAGCGGGGGCAATCCCTTCCGGTATGATTGCTATGTTTGATACTTCCTGCCCTGCTGGTTGGACGAGGTTTGCGGCTTTGGATAACAAGTTCCCGCAGGGTGCGGCTACTTATGGCGGCACTGGAGGAGCATCTACGCACACGCATGGTTATACTGATAAGATGTTGGGTACTCCGGGCGGGGCCGGTCCGCAGATAAGTTCGAGTGGGTCAGCATGTGGTGAGTACGGGAGCCGGATATTCACCGTGGAGATCATACCAGGAGGTGGCGATGGGGCTCCAACCTGTTCAAGTGCCTCAAGAACTACTGGAAGCGGTGACAATATGCCGCCGTACCTCAATGTCATCTGGTGCAAAAAGGATTAAAATAGATATATGCCGCGGAGAAAAATTATTTATATTTTCGTTGCAGTGATTTTAGCCGGAGGGTTGGTTTATGCCGGGGCAAAACCGAATTCGAGGTAAAGACGATAAATATTTTATAGGTTATGAACCCCATTAGAAATCTCGTGTTTACAAACGAATTTCTCGAGTGGGGGAAAAACCATGAATAATCTATCAAAGATTTCTAGCGGGGCAGGAAAAATATTATTTCTAACCATTTTAATAGTTTCCGGTTTTTTCCTTTTGCCGAAAGACGCGGGGGCAGCTATCGCCGCTTTTGGGCATTGTGCGGGGTCGGGATAAGCACAATCTCAACCTCCGGTCTCTTCAATTGTTGCCGAAAATATGATAGAATTAAATCATGAAGAATCTTCCGGACGATTTCCCCCGGTCCCTTAAAAAATATTTTTGGGACACGGATTTCTCAAAATTAAATAAAAATTCTCATTCTCAATTTATTATCGGGAGAATTTTAGAGTACGGAGATGAAAGAGCGATAAAGTGGCTGTTCAAATCTTTTAAAAGATCCGAGATTGGAGAAACGATTGAAAAGAGACGAAATATGTCGCCATTAAGCGCTCATTATTGGGGTTTGATTTTAAGCATCCCCAGAGATAAAATTTTATGTTTACAGCAACAATCTCAAAACAAACTGCAGAAAACTTGGCCTCATTAGGAAAGTCAAGGATACTCGGCGATGCTTATTTGGCCGGCGGCACCGCGCTTGCTTTGCAGATAGGTCATCGCATTTCTTATGACCTTGATTTTTTTACCGATAAAGAATTTAAAGCCCAGGTTTTTCTTAAAGCAATGAGTCGGTTCAAGCTATACCAGCATGAAAGGGTGGAGTGGGGAACAATCTTAGGCAAACTGGGGGGCGTTAAATTCAGTCTATTTTATTATCCCTATCCTCTTTTAAAAAAAACAATTAGTTTTAGAAATATCAATATCGCCAGTGTAACTGATATTGCGGCAATGAAGATAGCGGCTATCAGCGAAAGGGGAACGAAAAGGGATTTCATAGATTTATATTTTATTCTTCAAAAAACTACCCTTGCCGAAGTGTTTAATTTTTATAACAGAAAATATCAAAAATTATCTTCTAATTTGGTTCATATCAAAAAAAGTTTAGTTTATTTTAAAGATGCCGAGAACGACCCTTCGCCAAAAATGATAATTCCCATTTCTTGGGGGAAAGTGGAATCTTTTTTCGAAAAAGAAATTAAGAATATCAATGTGTAAAAAAATATTATTTCTAACCATTTTAATAGTTTCCGGTTTTTTCCTTTTGCCGGATGCCGCTAAGGCAGCCGCCGAAATTTTAAGGCCCGATGCGCAAGGAAGCGAAATGGCTCCCTGGGGACTTTCGCAATATCCTTCAGAAGGAAATCGTTGGGATAAAGTGGATGATGTTTTGCCAGACGAACTTACTACCTTTATTGTGACTGTTTACGATGGCGATGGCGCATACTACAGAGATCTATATAATTTACCTAACCATTCGGGCATCGGCAGTATCAATAAAGTTACTATTTACATCAGATTTGATGGGAGTCCCGACCCTTATCGCACTTACTATAAGCCCAGCTTGAAAACGAACGGGCAAAATTGGGATGGTTCAGAGACATCATGGACCAGCTGGGAGTGGCATACGGCCAGCCAGGCATTAATTAAAAATCCTATTACCAATCAGCCGTGGACCTGGGAAGAAATAGATGCTTTGGAAATAGGCGCTAGTCTGAAATCGGGTCCTAATTATAGCGCTAAAGTGACCCAAATATATGCAGAGATTGATTATACGGTTCCTCCCTGCCAATCGCATAATGTTTCCGGCTGGGCGTGGTCTAATATGTATGTCCCGCCCACTGACGAACAAACGCAGTCAGATAGCGGTTTTGCGATGAAGCTTATGGGGACGAGATTGGGCCAGAAAAAGACAATAAATAACGGCCATGTTCCCAAAATAAGTTTCTATATGTACAAAGGGGGTTCTCCTGCGGGTAATATAACCTTTACCATTAGAAGAACTTCTAACGACAGCATTATTGTCAGTAAGGTGTGGGGGGACGCCAGCACCTTGCCCACTTCTCCGACCTGGGAATCTGTTATTTTTGACAGCCAGCCGTTAATTAATGAACAAATATACCTTCTTGCAGAATGGTCTGGCAGCGGCGGCTTCGTTATTCTAAAGGCATCGGGATCAGACGTGAAAGCAAATGAAAACGCAGTTGCTTATTCCAGTTCTTACGGTAATTGGAGCGGTTACGATATTGCCTATAAAATTGAATATCTTTCGCCACCGCATGATGAAACCATCGGCTGGATTAGTTTCAGCTGTAAGAATCCAGAAGCCCCTGCTCCTTATGATTTCGGAGTAGATATTAATGGTGTAAGTGGTCTATTTTCCGGCCATGCCTGGTCGGAAAATATCGGCTGGATTGATTTTGCGCCGGCAGGACCCTATCCCGCTTCCCCAAATTATTCTGCTTGTTTGGATTTTCCGGGGAATGGCCAAGCTTGCGACGGCATAGGGAATTATAAAATTGGTGGCTGGGCCAGGGCCCTGAATTACGGCGGCGGTTGGGACGGCTGGATAAAATTAAGAGGTACTGCCCAAGATGGCAGTCCCTACGGAATAGATTTAAATCAGCAGAGCGGCGAATTATCGGGTTTTGCTTGGTCGGATGCGGTGATCGGCTGGATTAGTTTTAGCGGGAATAATTATCAAGTGAAAACTATATCTCCCAATCAGCCGCCCGACAAACCCACCGAAGCCTCGCCCACCACCTGGGACAATTGTATATTTTTAGACAGAAGCATCCCGACCTTTTACTGGACATATATTGACCCGGACGATGTGCCCGCAGGTACTGATCCTCAAACTGCCTATATTTTGGAGGTGGATGAAAAGAGCGCAAGCTTTAACCCCCCGATATTCCATTACGTATCCGGCCCGACCGATTCCCATTTCTACACTTTGAACGTTGATTGGCTTAATTGGAATACAGAATACAAGTGGCGCGTCGGCGTTAAGGACAGCCACGACAACTGGTCAGCCACATCAACCCCGAAAGAATTTAAAACGCCGCATGAGGCCTATCCTTACTCCGGTTTCTCCTGGGATCCCCAAGACCCTAATCAAGGGGAAGTGGTTATTTTTACGCCCGATGACCCGGGTTTGGAATATCTTTGGACTATTACTGAAGGTGTGGAAAAGGCGACCTTTGTTGATGATACCGGACCCACTTCCGAAAACCCTCACATTATCTTCGGCAGCTGGGTCAATAAGATAAAACTCCAAGTAACCGAAAATTCTTATTCCTGCACGTCAGCGGAATACAAAATCAGCGCCGCCTTGCCTTTGCCCGAATACCGCGAAGTGCCGCCCATCATTTGGCTGCAGAAAGCCATGGCTTCTTTGATTGACTTTTTCCATACTTTTTGATAGAGTTAATATATCTTTAAATTTAACTTTGGACTTTTGGTGATGAACAGCCAAAATTTCATTCAAAAACATGGATTTATTGATTCCACTTATCGTGGCCACCTTGTGTTTGGCAGTCGGTTCGATTTTAGGTTACTTGGCTCGTCAATCAATTGCCAAAAAAAGAATCGGCACTGTCGAGCAAAAACTTCAGGAGAAAGTTTCTCAAGCTAAAAAAGAAGCTGAAATAATTTTATCTCAGGCCCAAGACAGGGCTTCAAGTATTGTCAGCAAAGCCAAAACGTCAGAAAACGAAGTTCGGGACCGTCTGGTCAGGGCAGAAAATATTCTTTTAAAAAGAGAAAGCCTTTTAGACCAAAAACTGTCCGAGCACGAAAAGAAAGAAAACGAATTCCAGCAAAAAGCAGAAAAGCTGAAAGAAGTTAAAGAAAATTTGGAAGTTTTGCGTCAGGAGGCGCTGACGAATCTGGAAAAAGTTTCCCATCTTTCCAAGGAAGAAGCCAAACAAGCGCTCTTAACGGGTTGCGAGAAAGAATTTGAGCAGGAGCTTTTAGCCAAAACCAGAAAACTGGAAAAAGAGGGTCAGGAAGCGATTGAAAATAAAGCCAAGGCCATGATTGCTTTGGCTATTCAGCGCTATGCCTTAAGCCAGGCCCAGGAAATGACGACTACCACGGTGGCCTTGCCTAGCGACGAAATCAAAGGCAGGATTATCGGCAAGGAAGGCCGGAACATCAGGGCTTTGGAAAATTTAACGGGCGTAGAAATCGTGGTGGACGAAACGCCTGAGGCTGTGGTGATTTCCGGTTTTGACCCCATCCGTCGGCAGATTGCTAAACTGACTCTGGAAAAACTGATTCAGGACGGCCGTATTCAGCCCACGAGGATCGAAGAAATCGTTAAAAAAACCGAAACAGAAATCGTGGCCCAAATCAAACAAGCCGGCGAAACCGCGGTTTATGATGTGGGCGTCATCGGCCTTGACCCCAAGCTGATTCAGCTCTTGGGCCGATTGAAATTCAGAACCAGCTACGGCCAGAATGTTTTGCTTCATTCCATTGAGGTAGCTCATTTGGCTGGGGGATTGGCTGGCGAACTGGGTGCCAACATTGCTTTGGCCAAAAAAGCCGGGCTTTTGCACGACATCGGCAAAGCCATGGACCAACAGGTGGAAGGCTCTCACGTTGATATCGGCATCAAGATATTAGAAAAGTTCGGAGTGGAAAAAGAAGTGATTACGGCCATGAAAGCCCATCACGAAGATTATCCGGCCGAATCTTTGGAGGCGACTCTGGTCCAGGCTGCCGACCAGATTTCCGGAGCCAGACCCGGCGCCAGAAAAGACACTTTAGAAAACTATCTTAAAAGATTGGGAGAGTTAGAGAATATTGCGACCTCTTTTGGCGGCGTGGAAAAAGCTTACGCCATTCAGGCGGGCCGGGAAATCAGAGTTTTCGTCAAGCCAACGGAGATTGACGACCTGTCCGCCCATCAATTAGCCAAAGAAATAGCTAAAAGGATTGAAGACGAACTAAGCTATCCCGGAGAAATTAAAGTTAACGTTATCAGGGAAAGCCGGGTAGTGGAATACGCCAAGTGATTAAAATCCGAAGCACGAAATCACCGCTTCAGCGGGATCCCGCAATGGCGGGACAAATTCAAATGACCAGAATCCAAAATACGGGTTTAGAAAATTAAAAATTAGAATTTAGATATTGTTTCGAATTTCGAATTTATGACAAAAGATAACTTAACTGATGCTTTAGTCAAAAAAATGGGAATTTCGGAAAGGCAGGCTTTGGAATGCATTAATGTGCTTTTGGATGAAATCAGCAAGGCTTTGGCCAGGGGCGAAGAAGCGGTGCTGACCGGCTTTGGGAAATTCAAAGTGGCTCAAAGAAAAGAAAGAGCAGGCATTAACCCCAAAACCGGAGAAAAAATCAAGATCCCAGCTAGAAAAGCGCCGGTTTTCAAACCCGGCCAAACCCTTAAAGCCGCGGTCAAGTAGAAAAATACACGGGTTCAACCCGTGTATTTTTCATTGGAGCGGGCGAAGAGAACGAAGTTCTCTTCTTTGCTCTGCACTCGGCTTTGCCTCGTTTGAGCGGGCGATGAATCTAAAGATTCATCTTCCACTCCTCGCTACTGCTCGGAGCAGGTTAGTAGACCAGGTTAGAACCTCTTTCCAGTCGCTAACCGATTACACTATATTTGAAATAGTATCATCCTGGTAGCTTATTTTCAAGGGCTCCAGAGAGCTTCTAGACGGCGCAAGAGAGCAGAAAATGCCCTACATTGGTAAAATATCCTTCTACGGTTAGAACCTCGTCTGTGCCGTCACTTCCAGAACGTTCACTACATTCACATCGTTAATAAAAAAAATCGGCAAAAAATTGTTTCTTAGGTACGCTTCCACAGGAAGCGCAGTTTTTTTATATTTGCAATATGGCAATATATAACCTTGTTGGTCTTCGGCTTCCATGCTCTTGCGAGCATATATACAATACTTAATAGGAGGAGCAATGACAGGAGTTTGACTGCGAATCTGCGTTGTTGTTTGTTCCATATCTTTGAATGGTTGTTAATCGCTATATTCGACCTTTCAAGGGGAGGATGTCGCAACGGCCCTAGGGAGTCCAGACCCCCTAGTTGGTAAGTTATTGGTAACTAAGACTTCGTAAACTCTTGAATTTAAGCTAGGGTGTTGGCATAAAAGGTCGAAAGGTGTAAAATAAATTAAAGCTTTAAAATTATGCCACTATTTTTGGAATCTAGATTATGTTACTTAAATCTTTAAATAAATCCCTCATTTTAAGAATAGTCTTAATTATAGGAATTTTTTTAGTTGCAGTTTTTGTGACAAATCAAACTTTTAAGAAATCTTTATCTTTGCAGCAGGAACAAGAACAAAAAGAGGTTGAAAGATTGTCTAAATTATCTCAAGATGAGTTAATAAAAGAAATGGAAGAAAAAACTATTTATCAACCCTGTCTCGAGATGGTGGATGCGTTAAAGAATGAGAATGATTGCGAAATATACCGTAAGACTACCGATCGAGATAGCTGTTATTTTTGTTTCGCGATTACACAAAAAGACAAATTATTTTGTAATAAAATAACTGAAGGGACTTCTTTAAGGAAAAGCTGTGAAAAAGAGTTTTTAGTAATCGAAGAAATGGAATGGGAAACTTATAACGGAGCTGGATACTCCATTGAATATCCCCCTTATTTTAAGGTTATTAATGATGAATTATCTTTTACGACCCTTGGATTTGGCGATCCAGATTTAACCAGAAAAGCCGGTTTTAAACTCGAAGAATATATAACCATATCTGTCCAGATTATCGATTTGACTAGAGAAAGTATTGCCGCCGAAGCATTCCATAATTTTTTCAAAGAGGGAAGCGAAAAAGAAATTGATGGGCAGACATATAAAGATATTGAAGAAATTAATGGGCAGATATTTTATAAAAGAGAAAGTTGGTATTCCTACACCTCTTTAAAAGAGGTGACTTTCGCATATATTACAAAAAATCAAGAGGGGACAAGAGCTGCCATAATATATTTTGAATCACACAGAATTTTAAAAGATGATATTCCTTCAAAACTGAATTTTAAAGAAAAAGTGCTTTCCAGTTTTAAATTTTAAAGGTCGAAAATAAGTCATAAGTTAACCTAAATTTTATGAAGAAACAAAGCTCTAATTGGTATATCGCCGCAACTCATTATTTAACCGCTGGTTTTGTCGCCCCATTACTTTTGGGATTTTTAGCTTCTTTCTTGACTTCGATTATGCCTCTTTTTACTGCTGGAATCGGTAAAGTTTTGTTTGGATTTATTTTCCTGGTTTTAGCTATTTGGTTGGGGACTATGTACTCGGCCAGATACTTAAAGAAAACCTACGTTATAACTTCTGAGAGCAAGCAACGGATTGCAAATCTAGCGACTATTTACTTCGTTGTCTTAAGATTGATTTTCTATATGTATGGTTTTTTATGGGCGATAACGAAAATAAGAATTAGCGGTGGCATGATAACGGATTTTCTGTTGAATATCTTGATTTTCGTGGCTATGGGCGGCGCTTTATTCTATTATCTAAGCCGGAAGTATATTACCGAAGATTCTGCAATAACGAATCAATAAAAATAACGAGATAAAATTGGAAGGGGCAGTTTTGATTTAGAGTGATGCACCTTATTTATAAATAAAAATAAGACACTTTGTGTCTACTTTTCGGGGTACACCATATTTTATTTAGCGGAACAGTATCCCAAAAGACGGCGTTTTGTGTTCCACTTGTCTTATTTCCCGAACAAAAATTTTCCACCTGTGGCAAATCCTGCTGCATGGGGCGGTCAATCCGGTTATTTTTATTGCATTTTCAAACGGCAAATCTGAATAAAGCAGAATAAAACCCGAACTTTATAAAATTATAAATCCTATAGGGATTATAAAGTTATAAAGTTTAACCTGCAAAATCTATCAATTGAGTGGTAGGTTTTTTTTGTTTGTGCAAGATCGTGCAAGACAGCGTTGGCAATAACGACGTTTAAACATATTATATGTTTCCTGTCTTTGCTGGAGAAATGAATTCAAAATCCAAAGATTTCATTCGCCTAGAATAACTATAAAAGGGCCGTACATACCTTTGGTGGGTCAATTCTTTTAAATCTTAGCGTTGTAGAACGCTATTAGAGGGCAGACTGCGGGGTAAGTAATGGTTTATATCAAGGTAGTTGAAAAACCGTCAGATTTCAGTAGAATAGAAGTTGATGAGCACTCAAAAACTGCCATTTGAAATAACTCCGCAGATTAAAAGATATTTGGAAGAAATATCAAATTTTAATAATGAATTTTTTGCACATGATTCAGGAAAAGTATTTACCCAAGAATTCTATTTAGCCAACGAAAAACCCACACATAGGTTAGAAGAAAGTAATCAGAATTTCTGGAAGTATTTGCAAGAAAATAAGGCGATTAAATTAGTTGGAAAACCAACCCTTAAGACGGTTTATTATTCTGACTTGGATGAAGGCATGGTGGTTCCCTTTCAGTACAGGTTTAAAGTACTGGACATAAAACCAATTGAAGAACTTTTGAAAAGAATTAAATCTGACGAAGAAGAAATACAAAAAATAGATGAGGTTATTCTGGCAGAAAACTATAGACCATCAAAAGTAGAGTTTGATGGACAAAGTGCTGTTTTAAGATACAAGACACTCTCACACAAATTCCAAAAAGGTATTAGGGGCGACCCCCCAAAACTTAAATTATTCAAACAGTTATGGGATAACAGGTCGCATATAAGAAAGGGTAAAAAAATTGCGGTTGGCTCAACCCTTGACCATGTTGTATTGGCAGTTGATCTTGGTTTTGCGCAAGAGCGGCATTCATACGAACTAAACAAAGAACTTAGGAACAAGTTTGACCAGTTGGTTAAAGATGTAAAAAGACCATTAAAGAAAAAGGGATTTCCACTTGAAATAGAAAGAAAAAATGGTATTCAACTGGTTATTGTAGAAAAGTAAAAGAGTAAGAAAGGTGGTAAGTTTTGCCCCCAATAAAATGGGGGCTCTTTTGTTTTAATGGGGCAAACTTTCTATGCCCGTTTGCCCCCCGCAATTTTGGTAAGCTCGAAACATAATATTGTTTCGGGCTTTTTATATGATTTCGCAATCAGCATTAGAAAAATTCAAAGAGATTTATCAAAGGACGTTCAATGAGCGGTTGGATAACGCAGAAGCGTTAGATCGAGCCAATCGTCTTTTGAACATTTATTTGGCCGTTTACGGCAATCCTCTCGAGGAAAAGGTCGAGGGAGAGGAGGAAAAATTATCAATTAACAAGGAACAATATGAACACACAAAATAAGTTATTGGAAGAAGCATTGCGATATCTTGACCTGGGGTTTTCCATTATTCCGGTTCAAGGTAAAACTTGTCTTCTGCCAGGTTGGTCTGAATATCAGACGAGAAAACCGACAAAGGACGAGGTTGAAAACTGGTTTTTTGAGTTGAATCCCACAGGTATTGCCATAATAACAGGCGAGATTTCGGGGATAGTTGTCCTTGATGTCGAAAAAGACGCTGATGTTTCGGGGATTGATATTCCAGAAACACCGACGGTAAAAACAGGCGGCGGGGGTTGGCATTATTATTTCAAGCATCCCGAAAATACGAAACTCCAGAACGTCATTAGGATTAAACCCAAGATGGATTTCAAGGCTGATGGCGGCTATGTGATTGCTCCGCCATCTCAACACAAATCGGGAATTCGTTATGAGTGGTTGGTTGGTTTCGAAAAAGCGCAATTAGCCGATATTCCGACTTGGCTGACTCAAGAAACTAGTCAAAAACAAACACAACCGAAAGATTGGGAAAAGATTCTTGAAGGCGTGCCAGAAGGCGAAAGACACACCAATGCCGTTTCGCTTGTCGGCAAATTATTCAGACACTTGCCGATGGACGAGTGGAAAACCGTTGTACTTCCGCTTGTGGAGGGTTGGAATGAAAGGAACGACCCACCGCTTGCCGAGGATGAGTTAATGCAAATCGTTAAATCTTTAGCAGTGAAAGAAGCGGCCGAAAAAGCGACAAGAGAAAGCGTTAAAAATACCGTTGCCGACGCTACCGATGCCGAAGAAATTGATTTAACCCTAGTAAGATTAGCGGATTTGCTTTCAAGAGAATTGCCCGAGATCCAATGGACCATTGAACAGCTTATCCCAAAGGGCGGTCTTGTAGTTCTATCCGCGCCACCAGCACACCATAAAACTTGGCTGGCATTATACTTTGCCATTCAAGTTGCACACGGAGATTTGGTATTCGATCGGTTCGAGACTAAGCAATGCAATGTTGGCAGGTACCCCTAAAATTAGACACAGAGTCCATTCCTGCGGTATCCTGAAAGAAAAACTATGCCCAGAGGATACCCATCGCTCACTCCCGAG
>MHMH01000023.1 GCA_001819335.1 Candidatus Nealsonbacteria bacterium RIFCSPLOWO2_01_FULL_43_32
TGTCTCTCCGCGGTTTCCCGGTTAGTTAATTGATTATTTAACTCTGCTGTTGTTAATTTTTGAAGAGCAATTCGTTGGGCAAAGACAGCCGGCGGGCACCTTAAGGCAGTGTGGATTCTCTGATTGTTGTAGTAATGGATCTGCCGAGCCATGGCTTCAATCAACTCTCCTAAGGTCGGATAGCATTCAGGATGTCCCAGCTCCAGCTTAAAGCCCGAGTAAAAAGATTCCTGATGGCCGTTTTGCCAAGGGCTGGCTTTCTGGCTCATTGACGGCTGGATGCTAAAGCTCTTAAGGAGATTGAGATATGTCTCGCTGCGGTATTCAGAGCCTTGATCTGAATGGGCAATCTCGGGAGCTGGATAGTGTTCTAAGGCGTTTAGCAAGGCTTGAGTAACCAAATCAGTATTATGTCTGGTTGAAACTTCCCAGCCGACAACCTGTCTGGTAAAAACATCTTCCAGAGTAGCCAGGTAGACGAATTTACCGTAATACGGCAGGTAGGTGAAGTCAGAAACCCAAATAATGTTTGGGGTGTCAATGATTATTCCTTGAACCAAATTGGGAATAGCCATTGGCGCCTGGCCCGCATCCCGCGGCTTCTCCGGGCGTTTTCTTCTCCTTTGCGGTTTTAGACTAAAGAGCTTCATCACCCTAAGAGCTCTTTTTTTGTTGATATTCAGGGCCCAGGATATTCTTTTATGACCATAGGCCTTGTTATCAGCCATCACCTTTTCAATCTCGGCCTTCAATTTTAAGTCTTTTTCTGGCAGCTTTGGCTTGTAATACAGGCTTTGCCGGGAGATTCCCAGCTCTTTGGCCAGTTCTTTTTTGCTTTTGGCAGGAGCCGCTTGGTTAATTGCCATAGCGACGCTGGATTTTTTTTCCCAGCTTCTGATCGACAATCAGCTGGCCGACGATTTTCAAAAGAGCGTCTTTCTCTCTCTTTAACTTGGCTAACTCCAGTAGGGCGCCGGAGTTCTGGCCGGAACGGCTTAGAAAGCCGTAGATGTTTCTCGAGTGAACTCCGTATTCCTTGGCCAGATCAGCCACTCGTTCGCCTTTTTCCTTGACGCGGGCGACGATCTCCCTTTTTTGCTCGGGAGTGAGCGATGGGTATCCTCTGGGCATAGTTTTTCTTTCAGGATACCGCAGGAATGGACTCTGTGTCTAATTTTAGGGGTACCTGCCAGGATGTAAAAGGGGCTCTCCTCCATAATGCAGCCAAATAGATTGGCCCTTAAGTTCTTTTGCATTCTCTTTGACAATTTTTTCTAAGAAACCAACGTCGAGGAAACCCTGTTCTCTAACGTTCTTTTCCACGCAAATAGAGCAGTTAAGATTGCAAACATTGGTCACTTCCAAATTCATGATTTTAGGAATAGAGGAAAGCCTTGTCTTCCCGGCAATATATTCTTTTGTTTTAAGGGGTATCATAAATCACTTTGGTTCAGGTGAGAAGAATCATTAATCATTATCGGTTTAAATTTTTTGCCGCTGAAATCGAAAATTGAAATTGAGGTGTTTTTAAAATGAATTGAATCGACTCTTTTAATACTGAACCCTAAATATTTAATTAAAAAAACCTTCAGATTCGTGGCGTGTGTTATCAATAAAACACTTTCTAAGGTATCTTCGTTTTTTAAATCGTTCAGAAAAGAATCTAATCTGATGGCTACATCCTTAAAGCTTTCCCCTTGAGGAATGGGGATATTATATTTATCTTTCTGCCTTTTCTGAAAAATATCGGGATATTTCTTCTTCGCCCCTTGAACGGTCAGGCCGCCGAAAATCCCGTATCTGCAGTCATTAAGCCGCTTATCTTTTTTAAGTGGAATAGATTTTATACGCAATAAAGGTAAGATTGTTTGGTAAGTTCTTTTGCTCTCGCTTATAAAGATTTTATCTAAATTAAATTGGTTTAGTCTTTGCGCTAATTTTTTTGCTTGTTTTTCCCCACCCCTTGTTAACGCCTCGTTTTCTTGATTATTATAAGCTATGTTTTTTGAATTTGAGGCTACTTCCGCATGTCTTACCAAATAAATTTTCATAGGTTCCCAAATTATTTTATTAATTTATCATCCGAATAATAAGAATAATTGAGGTGTTGAGCAAAAAATGGGCATCCCTTAAAACCTTTGTTTTTCCTCTCCTCGAGCATCTTTTTGAATTTTAAAATTTCCTTCTCTTTAATTAAATTTTCGAATCCAACCTCTTTTAAGGATTTTCCCGTTATAAAATTAGGGTCATTTTTCGCAATCCAAGAACAGGACGAAAGTTGTCCTTTTGGATTCAGGAAGAATAATCTATCTCCCCCCGGGCAAAATTGGAATGAGTTACTATTTAGCCAGGGAACCCTGTGTGTGGTTATACCGAGCTTATTTCTGTATTTCTTTTTTAATCTTTTAATCTCATCCATGACAGATAACCATTTTCTTTTAGGATAAAGCTGCGGATTGTCTTTGAATCTTCCTACTTTTATCAACCAGCTGAATCTTAAGTTTCTTACCCTTAAGTTTATGCAAAGTTTCACCATTTCCTCTAGAAGATTCTCATTGTTTCTCCAAATCATGCAACCAACTCTTACCGGTATTTTATACCGCCTAAGCATCCGTATGTTTTTGACCACTTTATCAAAGAAATTTCCGCCGCGAAGGACATTATGGATTTCCGGCAGGTGCCCGTCCACACTCACGTGAAGAAAATCAATTTTAATCTTCGACAAATTTCTAATTATTGTTTTATTGAGACAGCAAGCATTAGTAGCCACGCTCACTTTTACGCCCTTCTCCTTCAGACTTTTAAGGAAAGAAAGAATACCCTTGGCCAAAAATGGCTCTCCTCCACTGATGTAAAATTCCTTAATCCCCAAAGCAACCATTTTTTGAATGTTTTGATTGATTAATTTTTTGTCAGAAAATATAAATCCGTTTCGAGGAACTCTCGAAGAAGCATTGGCGCAGCAATGCTTACATAGCATATTGCACTGCGAAGTGATTTCCCAGACTATCTTTTTTCCTTTTGGGGGGGGCGTAAATAAACAAAAAGATGTATCTTGCATAACCTATCTTAAATCACCCTTGAATACATCATATTATACTATTTTCTTTCAAAAAATCAAACCAAAAACGCCCCCGAAAAAGCGTTTTCTGTTATTTTTTACAGGATGATTACCCCAAAGTTATATTATCTATCAGCTTTGTTCTGCCGATTCTAACCGCCGAAGAAACCAGTGCGGGTTGATGGCTGACTTCTTTTAGTTCTTCCAGCGTATCGGCGTCGGCAATACTAATATAATCAATGGAAGCAAGGGGTTCTTTTTGGATGAGCGCAGTCATTTCTCCGCAGATTTTATCGGCGTTCTGTTCTCCGTCCTGCCATAATTGCCTAGCCAAGGAAAGGGCTTTAAATAGAATCGGGGCCGCCTTTCGTTCTTCGGTATTTAAATAGATATTGCGACTGCTCATAGCCAACCCGTCGCTTTCTCTGACCGTTGGCACCACCACGATTTCCAGATCCATATTTAAATCGGCAACCATCTTCTTGATAACCACTACCTGTTGGGCGTCCTTCTGCCCAAAGTAAGCTCTGGCTGGCTGGATGATGTTAAATAGCTTGGTGCAAATTGTGGCTACTCCGCGAAAATGTCCCGGGCGAGATGCCCCCTCAAGCCTCTCGGTCACTTTTTCCACATCCACCCAGCTATTAAATTTAGACGGATACATCTCCTGCTCGGAGGGCATGAAAACAATGTCCGTTTTCTCCCTTTCCAACAGTTCAAGATCGCGGTTGAGGTCCCGAGGATATTTTTTAAGATCCTCGCTGGGTCCGAACTGGGTGGGGTTTACGAAGATGCTAACCGCAACGATGGAATTTTCCTTCTTCGCTCGCCTTACTAACGTAAGATGACCTTCATGCAAATAACCCATAGTGGGCACAAAACCAACTGAACCGCTAAGTTGCCACCTTATTTTCCTTGCTTCGATAATTGTTTTTATGACCCGCATTGATTATTTAAGTGGCGGGATTACACGCTTTCGGCTCATAAAGGCTTGGCGCCCGTCGAAAGGGTTTTGGTTAATTTTATTATATTATATCATGATTGTGGCTACTCGAGTAGCCCACGAGAAATGGCCAGATGATTGCGCCCTATGTGGCGACTGGTGCCCCAAAATCCTTCTAGTAAAAGAGCTGAAACGTTAAACATCAAAGATTGGGGAAGATTGACAAATTCGCTTGTTTCGAATAATATAGAAACAAGGCCGCAAATTGTATGAAAAAATCGAAAATATGACTAAAAAAGAGGTAATCTGGCGAGAAATTCTTTTTCAAGCCATGGAAAATAAAAAAATTCAATTTACCCAGAAAGAGTTAGCCCTAAAATATGGCTTTTCCTTAAGCACTGTTTTCAGCGCGCTTAAAACGCCGAGGGATGCCAATATTGTGGAGGGTAAACGGGGGTTAACGGTGAGGGACGTTGAAAGGTTTCTGCAGCTTTATGCCACCGTTAGAAATCTGAAAAAAGACATCATTTACCAAACCCACGTTCCCAAGTCGGCGCGAGAAATTGAGGGAGAAATGCCCCCAAAGATAATTTACGGCGCCTACAGCGCTTTTCTTAAAAAATATCAAGAAACGCCGGCTGACTACGATAAGGTTTATATTTACTCTGACGCGGGATATTTGGAAGAAATCAAAAACCGTTTTCCTGATCGCAAGGGCTATGCCAATTTAATTGTTTTAAAAGCCGATCCGTGGCTGGAGAGTTTCGGTAAAATAACGCCCGACTGCCAAACTTTCGCCGATTTATGGAATCTGCCGGAGTGGTACGCTCAAGACTTCCTTAATGCCTTAAAAGACAAAATTTTAAAATAATGGCTGAATTTTACCACGAATTAATAACCGAAAAAAGCTTTAAGACCCTCCAGGAGCTTAGAAAAAAATTCAAGTTCATCCTGATCGGGGGATGGGCCGTATTTTTATATACTAAATCCCTCAAGTCCAAAGATATTGATATGGTCATCGATTACGACGAACTGGGCCGAATCAAAAAAGCATACGCTCTTTCAAAAAATGACCGGCTGAAAAAATACGAAATCAAAAGCGAAGGAATAGACGTTGATATTTACCTGCCCTATTTTTCCGACCTGGGGCTGAAAGCCGAACAAATACAAAATTATTGCCAGAACATAGAAGGTTTTTTAGCGCCCATCCCGGAAGTTTTACTTATTCTTAAAGTTTATGCCTATGGCCACAGAAGGGGCACCAATAAGGGGAGAAAAGATTTGATTGATATTTTCAGCTTGCTGAAAAACGCGAAGATTGACTGGCCAAAATACCAAGAATTGATAAAAAAATATGCTCTGGAGAATCTAAACGAGGATTTCAAAAATCTGGTTTCTTCGGCCAGGGCCGTCCCCGAACTAAAATTATTAAACCATCAAATCGCCAGGCTTAAAAAAGACGTCTTAAAAAATTTACAGTAATAAATAGTTTATCCAACCCGCTCAAAGAGCGGAAACTTTAACGACTGAAAACTGGTTAAAGGAATTAAAATCTAATTTTGTAAATCCAATCATGGGGACCGACAGTAAGAAAAAGAGTTTTACCTCCGTCAATAAAGCGAAAGAAAATTCTGTATCTTTTATCAATACGAAAACTCCACACCTCTTTACCTTTCGGTTCTATTTTTTCGGTGTGGAGTGATGGATGAAAAGGATTTTGATGAAAAAGATTTTCCCGTTTCTCGGCTTTTCTCTGAATTGTCTTTGGTAATTCTTGATATCTTTTCTGAAACTCTTCAGTAAGAAAAATCTCGATCATAGATTTATCTTCTTAATTCTTGAAGAGATTTAATTTTCCTTACTCTGCCAGATTTGTAATCTCTTTCCGCCAGATCCAAACTTCTCAAAAATTCATGGCTAAAAAAACCGAGATTAGCGGCTAATCTCTCAAATTTGTCGGCATCTAATTCAACGATGATTTTTCGGGGCCGAGCCAATTGAGGTTTAATTGTAACGGCCATTGAAGCCATGTTTATATTCTGTCTCTTTTAAAATTCTCTGTCAAGGCGGGCTTTGCCCAGAGCTTTTGGAAAATGACGTCCAACCCACCCAAAGAGCGGAAAAGCTAAGCGTTGAGGATTGGCAAAAATCGGCTGAAAGTTTTAAACTAAAGTAATGAGAATAACATCTGTTTTAAAATTAGTTCTTATCGCTATTTTTACAGCTTTTTTATTTCTAGGAGTAATTTCAGTTTTTGCTATAGTCGGAGATAGCTGCCCGGAACCGCCCTGCGAAGAACCTCCGCCGCCGTGCGTCCCGGGGCCGGAAGTATGTAGTTCTTCTCCGCCATACCGCTGTAATGACTTTGCTGTTTATAAATGCGCTAACAATTTTTGCGGAAAAGCCGGCGGAGCTATGGAACAAGGATTGAAGTGGTACGATTGCGTTGATTGGGAATGCTCAGACGGCTGCAACAGCACAAACGGGACTGATATAGTCGGCGGACCTCACGGCCCCGACCAAATCGGGCCTTACGGCATGGTGCCGGATTACCGAATATGCCCCGCAGCATACAACGATTGGGGCACAAGTCCTCCAACTCCGGAATGTTCCGGCTCATGCTATCCTGCCCCTGAATTAAAACCGCTTAATGATGCGTTGCTTTTACCGAAAAACGTCTTTGACGGACTAAAGCTTAAGCTGCCGATTAATTTTAGTTGGGAAGACAATGTGGCGAAAGAAGTAGCCAAGGCGCCGAATTTTTGCACGGTCGGCTCTTATGAATTTAATATCGTCGATCCTCCACTTTCTAAAATCGCTACAGATACTCAAATCCAAAGAACCAAAGATCCGGTTTACAACCTGGAATGCCTACTTAAATCAGACACTGACTATCAGTGGCGAGTCCGGGCCTGCCTTGATGCCGGCGGCACTGACTGCGGAGATTGGCCCGATAGCCAAGACTTTAGCACCAGCTTGGCCCCAGAGCTCATTTCCCCGTACGACCCGGACTGGGAAGGAACAACCAGCACCAAAAACGTGGCCCTGCCCATTACCCTTGACTGGTGCGATGTTGAGGAAGCACAAACCTACCGTCTCAACCTCTATGTCGTATCCGGAGGCGAAAAGATTTGTCATCCCTGGTTGCTGAAAACAAAGGGGGGAGAAACAATTTGCGAACCTTGGCTTTTGGAGAAAACCACCAGAGAGCGATATCAAGAAGATGAAATACTTTACTCCGACTTTTCTGATCAGAAGATGGATTTTTTCACCAGGTCCACTGAATACCAATGGCAGTTAAAGACCTGCAAAGATAAATACGGTTTAAGCTGCGCAGACTACGGTCAGCTGTGGTCTTTTACAACCGCTTCAACAACCCTTCCTTTTACCTCCCAGCTTTATCCGGCTGACGACCCGACTGGCAAAAATCCGGTCGGACTGCCTTTAGTGCTCCAATGGAGTGACAAGCCGGGAATAAACTCTTATTATTACGAGGTGACTCCGGTAAAGGGAGGCGCGACAATCACTGGAAAAAACACCGCCTCCCAATCCCTGCCTCTTGATTATCCACAACTTGCTCTTAATGCGGCCTACAAGTGGAAGGTAAATAGCTGCTGGGATTATGAAGCGAAAAAATGCGAAACAGCATTCAGCCAAGAATGGCAATTCACTACCACTGGCCGGCCACCTCAACTTCTTTATCCCGCTTCCGAAGCCGATAAAATCCCCATTCCTTTGACGCTTAATTGGGAAGACGTGCCGGGGGCCAGTTCTTACGTCTTTAAAATCCAGGGCGATGATTTGATTCTTGAGAAAGTTTTGAACGAATCGGAGTTTCCGATGGCTTTTCCCGAATTCAACATCCGCCAGGAAAAAAACTACTCCTGGCAAGTAAAAACGTGTGCCTGGCAAGGGGCGAGAGGCGCTTGCGGATCATATTCTGGTCTGCAAAGCTTCAAAACTTTCCGCATGTCTCCGCCGATAGAACCAAACCCAACTGACAAAGGCAAATTGTCAACTGATGACAAAACCATTGCTTGGAAAGCGGTTACCGGAGCTAAAGCCTATCAATACCAAATAAAGTATCTTTCTTTGTCGGGAAAAGAGACAGACCCGGCATGCTTAGCTTTAGTAGATAAGTTTGAAACACCGGATACTGTCAATATCAATTCTGCCTTTATTGAACTCAAATGTTTGGGCGATTACCAATGGCAAGCCAGGGGTTGTTTAGATGAAAATTGTGAAGAAGTGGGAGTATGGTCAAGCTGGAGCTTCTCTTTGATGGAACCCGGCGATATTATCAAGGGAGCAGGATTAATTCCTTGCGGCCAGCCCTATAACAACCTTAAAACTCCCTGGAATGAACGAGAACCCTGCCAGTTCAAACACTTATTCTTATTATTTAAGGTTATTATTGATTTTCTTTTGTTGAGGGCGATTCCGATCATTTTGGTCTTATTGACCATCATCACCGGTTTAATTTTTTATACGTCTTTGGGACAAATGATGACCATGGCCAAGGTAATCTCTTTGTGGAGAGCAGCTTTGATTGGCTTAGCCATTATCTTTTTTGCCTGGACGATTGTTAACTTATTTTTAAAACTAGTCGGCTATAATATCGGTATTTTCGGCAATTGGTATCAACTGCCCATGTAAATTATGAAAAGACTTTTTTACATTTTATTCGGCTTTTCCGCTTTAATCGCAACGATTTGGCTCTTGGGCAATTGGCAAGGTTCAAATTGGCAGAAGAATTTCACTAAAAATACCGGGCTCCAGCCACCCGAGGGTATTTCCTATTCGCCCACCAAAGAAGGCGACACTGAATTCATCAGCCCAGACGGCAAATTGAAATTGAAATACCCAGCCGATTGGCTTGTTATTGAAGGAGGCGAATTCCTGGAAACGACTATTCCCCAAGACTGGAAAGAAAACTATGATTTGAAAACTTTGTTTTTGGGCCAGGAGTTCCAAGCGGATGGGTTCGCCCAAGTTATTGTCTACCAAGGTAATTTTGACTTTCCCGTTTCAGAGATAATTGAAAAAATGCACAACGCCAACCGCGAGCAGGGCCGGCAAGTTACTATCACTGATTCTAAAATTGAAGAAAAAATAGGCGTCTTTGAGGCGCGCTCCATTGTTCCGCAAAGCTACACCCTTCACTCCAAAGAAAAAATAATCAAAGAAGGCAAAGAAAATACTTATCTCGTCGCTTTTGTTGCTCTGGAAAAAGATTGGCAAGAATTTAGTGAACAAGCTGACTCTATTATTAACTCTGCCCAAATTGTCCAATAATTTTAACTTGTGGTATCTTGTGGTATAATGGATTAAGGCGATGAAAAAAATCTTTTTATTCTTAGGTATTTTCTCTTTATTGTCCTTAGCGGATGGCCAAGTTTTGGCTGCTTCTTTGCAAATCACAACCAAAAGTTTGCCCGACGCAACATTTGGGTTGGAATACGATAAACAAATCCAAGCTCAAGACGGCACAGGAACTTACACTTTTAGTCTAGTAAGCGGCGCGCTACCGCCAGGACTTAATTTGTCTTCCGATGGAAAAATTACCGACCGACCGACTAAAGATGGAGTGGGGCAGCCTCCTTTTGAATTTACCGTCCGAGTCGTCGACGAATCTACAGGAGTTGATAACCAAGACTTAAAAATTCGCCTATTAATTCAGCAGCTTAAGATTACAAATCCTGCCGATGATTCGGTCCCTTCCGGGACTGTCGGAGAGCCTTACCCTGAATTTACTTTCGCTGCTTCTGGAGGAGTTCCTCCTTATGTTTGGGCAAACCCAGAAACAACAGGGGCAAGACTGCTCTCCAGTTTCGGCCTTCAATTGTCTCAAATCGGAGAACTTAGCGGGACGCCGATTAAAGCGGGCACGTTTTCTTTTGGAGTTTCTGTGACAGGCGATCCCGTTCTCCAAGACTATCAAAATAGGGCTTTTAGAAGTTTTACAATTGAAATTAAATCGGTTCCTTATGAAATTACTACGGTCTCTCTCTCCCCAGGAGAAATTAACAAGCCATATACGGCTACCCTATCTGCTCATGGCGGCGCACCTCCTTATTCGTGGAGTATAGCTGCGGGCTCTCTTCCTCCCGGGCCTAGCCTTTCAACAAATAACTTTTTTCAAGGAATAATTAGCGGAACACTTGCCGAAGAAGGAAATTTCCCATTCAGTGCATTGGTTAGAGACACCGAAGGGGCGGAGTTGGTCAAGCCATTTTCGATTCTGGTTGAGAAGGTTTGCCAATGCTCTGACGGAACATCCTGCGGCTCATGTAAAGCTGGCTCGCCTCCTTTGTATTGCGATGGAACTAATAAAACTTTAATTAATAATCCGACCTGTACCGATGGAACTGCTACTCCCGTAACGCCGCCTCCAGGAGGGCAATTTCCCTTTGGAAAGCTGGAAGTTGATTGGCCGAATTCGCCGATGGGCACCAAGTTGACCGGCGAGTCTTTAACCAACTTAATCCAATACCTTTACGAGTGGGGAATCGGTATTGGAGGGTTTTTAGCTTTCATTGCTTTAATTATTGCCGGATTCCAATATTTGACTTCAGTTGGAAATGCGGGAAAAATGAGCGACGCGATGAGCCGGATAAGATCGGCCGGCATGGGCTTGGTTTTGCTTTTCGGCTCGTTCTTAATTCTCAACACCATCAACCCCCAGCTGACCGATTTGACAATGCCTCCGCCAGAACAACTGATTAATAGCGGATGGGATTTTGACGTAGAGAGCCAACAACTCTCCAGTCCAGAAAATAAACCTGCGACATGCAATTCTGTAATCTTCTATCCCGAACCCTATTTCAAGGGCATGCCGGTGTTAAAAAATGGAATAAACAAATATCAAAACATTGAAGTAAAATCAATGGTAATTTCTGGCGGATGTTCAGTAACATTATATGATCACCCAAATTGCGACCAAAACTCTCTCGGAAGCTATGATTCTCTTTCCAATAAAGAAGATACAAAATATAACAATATCGGCACCGGCGGTGCTACTTCATTTCAATGTGTTGATGTGTCTCAAATGTGAACTTGACAAAATAAGGTATTTCGTGGTAAACTATAATAAGAATTTTTGGAGTCCTCTGACAACTTAATACGCTCTAAAGGAAAAATAAAAACAGAAAAGGAGGTGAACTATGCTTGGAATACACATTTCTGAAGGAACAGCCGAAGGATGGTTCGGCCAAGGGAAAAAATCTGCTATTGTGTCTATTGTCATACTCGCCGTGCTGATATCGGGAATCGCCTTCGGGATCTTCGCCGCGGTGAACGCTGGGGGAGAAACTAGCGTCAGCCAGCCTGATGCACTGGTTGATGCTGCAGCGCTAACGTCAACAGAACCAGCAGCGATTTCTGAAACAGAACCCGGAGCCATAGTGCTGACAGTGGAAGAGCTGATTGGCCAGGTAATCCAGAACCCCGACAAGTACAAGAAGGGGACGATTATGCAAGTCACGGGTGCTGTGTCAGGATTTGAAGCAACCGACGGCACGGTTTACTTGCGACTGATACAGGGTTGGAAAGTATCTGTTATGCCTGCCGACTCCGATAATAATGATTTGGTAGCTGCTGTAATAAGGGGACAGGTCAATTCCTTCCCTAATGACTTCGTAATTACTGTCCGAGCCAAAGTCTATTACATCTGGCCAGAAATTAAGCACATCGACCTGCGCGACGGCATCCTGGTGACAGACGCAAAATGAGCCTAAACAAAATTGGCAAGAAGGGAGCCTTAATAAAGAGACTCCCTTTTCCCTTAAAAAAATAAATGGGGAGGTAAAAAAGTGAAAAATAAGTGGTTGATTATTGGAATCGCAATTGCGGTGATTGCCGCAGGAATCCTCATCGCCGTGAATGTCGGGAGAGAAACCATTATGAGTCAGCCCAATGCGCTAACTGTTCCTGCAGTGTCAACGCCGACAGAATCAACGCCAGTCCAGACGTTACCGGCAGTAAAAGGGCCTGAAATCCAAATGGTTGTACTCACGGTTGAAGAGTTACTAAACCAGATAATCCAGAATCCCAACAAATACAAAGCGATTTATGATGAAGGCGGAGGTAAGCCAAAAGAGGACGCAACAGTCATTCAAGTTACGGGGGTAGCTCTTGATGTACCTCGACCATGGTCCGGCCATCTTGGACCAAAAGTACAAGGTTGGCGGGTAGAATACTCGCCCAGCAATAACCGTGACTTTGCTCTGGTTTGGAACGACGATGTGATTACTATCCAAGGCACGCTCGAACAAGTAAACCAAAGGGGGAAGCTTGTCGTACTGCGGGATTGTTCTCTTATCTCAAGAGAAAAAAAATAAACACCACAAAGCGCAAAAGAGGTCTTTCTCTAAATAAAGAAATGGCCTCCTTTTGTTTTCCCCCGTTTATCTGGTATAATAGAATAATTTGAGATGTGCTATAATATCCCAATAGGCAGGAAATAAAATGTCTAAAGCGAACAAGATAAAGTTAATCGTTTTTTCTCTGCTTCTTTTCAGCGGGATACTGCTCAACGCCCAGACTGCGCATGCTTTCTTTGACGTGCCTTTTGCTATTATGGGGACTCAGCTTGACGCTTTGGATTTCATTGACAGTACTCTTTTAAGGTACATGACGTTTCTGGCTTTCCTTTTAGTGCAAGGCATTGTTCTAATATTGATTTCGGCTAATTTTCTGGAATGGGCCATAACTTATCCCATTGGCTTGGGTCCGGACAATCTCTTAGTCAATAAAGGCTGGGAGATTACGAGCCATCTGACCAATATGTTCTTTATCCTGATTTTCGTCGCTATAGCCATTGCTTACATTTTGAAACTGGAAACTTTCGGCATGAAAAAGGCTCTGCCCAAACTGATTATTATGGCTCTTTTGACTAATTTCTCGCTTCTTTTCACCAAAATGATCGTTGATATCGGCTGGGTGACGCAGAATGCTTTCTTCAATATATTTTTTGGGGGCAACCAGGCTTTTGCCACCACAGCCCTCAAACCGTTGACGGATAACCTTTCAAAAATACTCGGATTTTTGACAACCGACCTTGCTTGGTTTGTGGGATTCGCTTTAATCCCTGGATTAAACGTGGCCAAAGAAGCCTTCTTGGCTCTTTGGTTCTTTACTATGGGAGGGTGGGGAATGATCAGTGAAGCAGTGGTATTTACTGCTTTTGCTTTATCGGCCGGCTTTATTTTTCTGGCTTACGCTTTGTTCTTTTTATTTAGAGTCGCCGTTGTTTGGATTCTGGCGATACTTGCTCCTCTGGCTTTTGCCGCCTACATCCTGCCAGCCACTGAAAAATTCTTCAAACAATGGCTGCACGCTTTAATCCAATGGGTTTTCTTCGGTGTTGCGGCGTTCTTCTTGTTGGGCCTGGGTATTTCTTTATTTGGTTTTATATCAACTAGACCAGTTTCAATCAGCTTCATAGGCACTCAACCTTGGACATTGCCCGGAGAGCTCGCCAAATTCCTCTTCCTTCTGGTTTATTTAGTGGTAGCTTTCGCAGTGGCACGCAAGACGGCACCCATAGGCGCCGATGCACTTTGGAACTTCGGGGGGATGGCAACGAGTAAGGTCGGAAATTGGAGCAGATCAAAAGGACTGGAGCTAAGCGGCAAAACCCTTGAATGGGGGAGAGGGAAACTTCCAGAAGGCGTGAGAAAATGGGGAGAAAAAGAGGCCATGGTGCCTACACGAGGAGGAATTTTTGGCGCCCCTTTTTATGCTACGCGTCGGAGAATAGGCATGACGCTGGGACCAGGTTTTATTGAAAAACAGAGATCGCTAATCGACGAGGCCGAGAAAAAAATCACCGGACAATCGGTGGCCAAACAATTATCTGCATTCCGTTCTGCCCGAACTGATCATGAAAGAATAGGCATACTTAATGCAATAATCAAAGATAAGAACATTGACGATGCGCTGGATAGACGAAAATTCACCAACGCTATCGGCGAAGCAGAGGTCCAAGGACTATTTAGCCCAGCTATGAGATATAATAAAGAAGGGTCTTTAAGGGTCGCTTTCCCGGAAATGGCCAGACTAAATTTACCAGCTGGAGTACCTGCGACTGCTCCACCGACTGGTATGTCTCAAGCGCAACACGCCTCTCAACATATTTTTGACAGGATAAAAACAACTGATTATGAAAATACGTCTCGGCGCATACTTACCGATAATGAATTTCTAGAGGCGTTGATTTTAAGAGGAACGGGGGGGCATATCAGTAAATTCATAGATAAATTTGGCATTGACGGAGCAGATGCGATTAAGCGAAGAATTCAAAGTCTTGCCGGAACAGCGAACCCGCGTATGTGGGTAGCATCAAGGAACCCCGCCCTTAATAACTACATTTCAAGGGGAGCTGGCCAAGGATTGATTGATATATAAGTTCTTTAATAGAAAGGGAGGCGAGTACTTAATAGTATCCTCGCCTCCTTAGTTGAGCGATGAAATGTTGTTATTTATTTATTTTGAAATTATCGCTCTTGGCTGTTATGTCGGTCAGGGGGTCCTGAACAGCGACCTGGTAGTCGTCCCCGAAGAGGAAATATTTAGGAATCTGCCAGTTAAACGACCCATCGTATTTGGCAACGCTTTGAGAAAGCACCTTGAAGAAACTACCCGATTTCAGTAGTACAATCCGCAGCTTCTCGCTAACCGGCCCGGTCGATAACCACTGCACGGTTAAGGAACTTCCCACCTTGAACTCTTGATTGGCTACCGGAACGGTTAAGGTCAAGCTGATTGGTTCCAGTATCTCCATCTCCATCCGGGTGTTCTCCTCGCTAAGCCGCTCGATTTCATCTTTCATATCGGCGTTAACTTGAGCGATACGCCCCTTAAGAATATTCTGTTCTTTCAGGGCCGCCGCGACCTGCAGAGTTTCAAGTAGTTCCTTGGTTGTGTTCAGTCCTGTAGCCACTGACAAGCCAGCAGCAACCCTCCCAGCCGTATCTCTGATCCCAGCTCTCTTATCTAACACCCCCTTTAGCTCCGCATCCAGCAATCTATTCTGTTTCCTGATAATGTCCACCGTTTCTTTCCTAAACACGCGCAAATCCTCCTTTTTTATTTTAATAATAAATTATACACCATCTTTAATAATTTGTCAATAGAAGAAGGTAATGTATACAGACATATGGCGGGTTCTACCGAAGCTGATATAGTTTCGGTATATGTGTGTAAATATGGC